>CP043993.1 GCA_015140255.1 Candidatus Stammera capleta
ATACAAAGATATATAAAATTTATTTCTAAATATATATATCAAAAAAAAATAAAAGGTAGATACAAAATTATTAGTAATAAATGAATTATTTAAAATAATTCATTTAAATACTAATAAATTATGAAAATTATTTAAATATTTAATAAAAATTTAAATACACAAATTTTATATATTATAAAATATAAAAGAATTTAATCTTAAAATTCAAATTTTAAGATTAATTTAAATAATAAAAATATAAAATATATATATAGATTAAAAATAAAAAATAAATACTTTTTTATTAAAATGATAAAAAATAAATATAAAATTTACACAAATATTTAATAAAATATATTTAGTTATAATAATATATATAAGAAGCTAAATCTAAAACTTTATCAGAATAACCAGTTTCATTATCATATCAAGAAATAACTTTTATAAATTTATCATTTAATAACATAGAAGCTTTAGAATCAAAAACTGAAACTAATTTTTCACCATTAAAGTCACTTGACACAACATCATCATCAGTATAACCTAAAATGCCACGTAAATAACTTTTAGAAGCTTCCTTAATAGTATCACATAAATTTTTATAAGTAATACTACTATGTAATCTAGCAGTAACATCTACTACAGAAACATTAGAAGTAGGTACTCTAAAAGACATACCAGTAATTTTACCTTTTAAATCAGGAATAATTTTACCTATAGCTAAAGCTGCTCCAGTAGAAGATGGAATAATATTTTGAAAAACACTTCTACCACCTCTTCAATCCTTTAAAGAAGGAGAATCAACAACTTTTTGAGTAGCTGTTGAAGCATGTATAGTCGTCATAAAAGATTCTAAAACACCAAAATTATCATGTAAAACTTTCATTAAAGGAGCTAAACAATTTGTAGTACAAGAAGAATTAGAAACTATATTTTGTCCATTATAATTATAATGATTAACACCCATAACAAACATAGGAGTATCATCTTTAGATGGAGCAGTAATAACTACATATTTTGCTCCACTCAAAATATGACCGTAAGATAATTCTTTAGTTAAAAAAATACCAGTAGATTCTATTACTACATCAACATTAAATTTACTTCAAGGAATATCATTAGGATTTTTATAACATGTTATATTAATATTATTATTATTAACAAGTAAATTATTATCTATTACTTTAATATCACCTCCTTGAAATTTACCATGAGTAGAGTCATATTTTAACATATAAGACATATAATTAGCGTCTATTAAATCATTTATAGCTACTATTTTAATATTTTTTCTATTTTGAGCATTTCTAAAAACTAATCTACCTATTCTACCGAAACCATTTATACCAACTCTAATTGACATATTATCACCTATAAAAATAAAATTTATCCTTAATTTATTATACAACAAAATAATTTACTATATAAAATATAATTTATAATAAGTTATAAAAAAAAATATATTTAAATTTTTTTTTAATAAATTAATATAAATAAATTTTAAATAAAAAATAAATTTATTTTAAAAACTTGATTTTATTAAAATAAAACCTATTTATTTAATTAATAACAAATAAAATGTAGAGGTTAATATGTCATTCAAAACAATATCAATTATACCTGATTTAACAGATTCAATATTTTCTGATAGATTCAATAAAATAGATAAATTATTTAGTCATTTAACTGGTAACATTCCAGTAAACACAACACCAAAATATAATATTAAAAGAACTGGTAATAATTTCGAATTAACAGTTAGTTTACCAGGATGAAATAAAAAAGAATTAGAAATAAATGTAACAAATAATAGATTAAACATAATAGGTATAAAACAAAAAACAGAAGAAAAAAGAAATAGTAAATGAATTTATAAAAGTATATTTAAAAATAATTTTAATATAAGTTATAATATTTCAAAAAATTCTATAATTAAAAAAGCAAAATTAAAAAAAGGTCTATTAACTATTAAAATAGAAAATAAATTACCTAAACACGAAAAACCAAAAAAAATAGATATAAATTCAAAAAAAATAGAAAAATAAATTACCCTTACTTACAAGGTAAGGGTAAATCTTTTAAAGTAGGATTTTTAGCTGAATAAAAAGCTATTTTATCACACTCTTCATTATATATATTACCTATATGACCTTTAATTAAATGTCATTTAATTTTATTACCGAAAAAAAAAATTAGATTATACATTTTAATTCATAAATCTACATTTTTAATTATTTTATTATGACTATTTTTCCAATGATTGTTTTTTCAAAAATATATTCAACTACTAATACCACTATATAAATAATTACTATCAGTAAATATATTTAATAAAAAAATATTATCTTTATAATTTAAAAAAAAATTTAAAGGTAATATAACAGCCATTAATTCCATTCTGTTATTAGTAGTATAATAATAACCAGAATGAAAAATTAATTTTTTATTAATTATAATTGCAACAGCAGCACATCCACCTGGACCAGGATTATTAATACATGAACCATCTGTATAAATATCTATTTTTAACATATACTTAATAAACAATATTATAAATTATTTAAATATTATAAATCTAAAAAAAAAAAAATGCATAGACAAATAGTTTTAGATATAGAAACTACTGGAATGAATTTAATCGATAAACCATATATAGGACACAAAATTATTGAAATAGGAGCTATAGAAATTATAAATAAAAAAATAACAAAAAATTTTTTACATTTATATATAAATCCTAAAAAAAAAATTGAATATCAAGCATATAAAATACATGGCATTACAAATAAATTTTTAAATAAAAAACCTATTTTTTCCGAAATATCAGAACAATTAATAAATTTCATTAAAAAAACAGATTTAATTATACATAATGCTAATTTTGATATAGGATTTATAGAATATGAATTAAAAATTATTAATCATAAAATTAAAAAAATAAATCAAATCTGTAATGTTATTGATACACTATCTATTGCTAGAAAAATATTTCCTGGTAAAAAAAATGATTTAAATAGCTTATGCCAAAGATATAAAATAAATAATTCTATAAGAAAAAAACATGGAGCTTTAATAGATGCTAAATTATTGGCTAATATATTTTTAAATATGACGAAAAAACAAACAAAAATTAATTTTAAAAAAAAAATATTTAATGAAAAAAAAAAAATTAAAAATTATAATTATATAAAAATTAATTTAACTAAAAAAGAAAATAATAAACATATAAAATATTTAAAATATATAAAAAAAAAATTTAAAAAGTGTTTATGAAAAATATAATTTAAAACAATACAAATAAAATATTAAAATGCAATATTACTCCTCAACTAAAATACATAATATTAAAAAAATATCTAAATATAAAAAAAAAAATATTAAGGTATATGGATGAATAAAATCTAAAAGAAATACTAAAAAAGGAATATTATTTCTAGATATTAACGATGGTTTTTCGACTAAACCAATACAAATAATAATAAAAAAAAAAATAATCTTAAAAAATAAAATTAAAATACAAAATTTAAATAATGGATGTTCATTAATTATTTTAGGAAAAATAAAAAAAAATATTAATAATAACTATAATGAAATACATGCAAAAAAAATAAAAATAATAGGAAAAATTAAAAATAAAAAAGAATATCCTATAAGTCCTAAATATCATACTACTAAATACTTAAGAAAAATATCTCACTTGAGATCACGTACTAACTTAATTTCATCTATAAGTAGAATTAGAAATACTTTAATATATTATTTACATAATTTTTTTAAAAAAAAAAATTTTTTTTGAATACCCACTCCTATAATAACTTCTCTAGATACTGAAGGAAACAGTGAAATGTTTCAAATATATCAAAAAAAAAAAAACTTTTTTAATAAAAAATCATATCTTACAGTTTCTGGACAACTAAATTTAGAAACATATGCATGTTCATTATCAAAAGTATACAATTTAGGACCTGTATTTAGAGCTGAAAATTCAAATACTAGAAAACATTTAGCTGAATTTTGAATGTTAGAAGTAGAAATAATATTAACAAATATTAAAAAAATTATAAAATTTATTAAAAACATGTTATCTTTTTGTATTAAAAAAATAATAAAATACAATTATGATGATTTAAATTTTTTAATAAAATATAATAATTATGACCATACTCAATTATTAAAAGAAATTATAGAAAAAAAAATTATTACTATAAATTATAACGATGTAATTAAAATATTAAAGAATAAAGAAAAAAAAAATAAAGAAAAAATAATATGAGGAATAGATATATCTACAAAACATGAAAAATATCTAACTAAAAAACATTTTAATTCGTCAATAATAATAATTAATCATCCAAAAAAAATTAAACCATTTTATATGAAAACTAATAAAGATAATATTACAGTATCTTCATTAGATTTAATACTAAAAAATATAGGAGAAACTATAGGTGGATCAGAAAGAGAATATAAATTAACAAAATTAGATGAAAATATGAAAGAAAAAAAAATAAATAAAAAAAAATATTGATGATATAGAGACTTACGAAAATATGGAACAATACCACATTCAGGTTTTGGATTAGGTTTAGAAAGATTATTAATGTATATAACAAATATAAAAAATATAAAAGATATAATACCTTATCCTAGATATCCTAATTATTTAAATTTTTAGATACTATATTACTATTGTTAATATTTAATTAAATTTATATAATAAAACAAATCTATATATTAAATTAATTTAAGGAAAATTATGAATAATAATAAAAATATATTAAGTATACTAAGTATATTTATATTAATATTTGCTATACAAACAAACTCAAAATCAGCAAATTTAATAGATAATGAAGATGTTCTAATTAAAGTAAATGGTACTATAGATACAAAAAATTCTTTTAATAAAAATAGTAGTAAACCAGAAAATAATTCAATTTTATTAGAAATTAAAGGTAAAACAAAAGAAAAAAATAATTTTTCTACATTTGGAAAAATAGAAAAAATAATTAATACTAATAAATACGATATAAGAAAAAAACATGAAAACATATTAAATAGATCAGTATATATAGGAATAAAACATAAAAAATTAGGTGAAATAAAATTAGGTAGAAATAAATCTATAACATATAATACACTTTTATATACAAATATATCTCCATACTTTAAAAGTAAAATATATAAAGATGATAGTTTAATAGGTATAAATAGTAATACTGTAACATATAAAAAAAAATTTATATGAAATAAAAAAAATAATTTCATAAAAAATATTATTTTAACAGGTCAATATCAAGATAAAAGTAATACACTAGATAAAAATCTTTATTATATTAAAAATGGATGAGGAATAGGTTATAACATAAAAACTAATTACGGTATCGAAGTAGCTTCATCATATGCTAATCAAAAAATTAAAAAAGAAAATAATTTAGAATATACTAATAGTATATTAAATAAATTTAAAAACCGTTTTTCATCAATTTGATCTACAAGTTTAAAATATAACTTTAAAAAATTATATATAGCTTATTCATATTTAGAAGGAAATAATTCTAGTTTAATAAAAAATATTATAAATTATAAAAATAACAATAAATATAATTATATTACTAAAACAAAAAATATTAATTTAGTAGCTAAATATAATTTTAAATCAGGATTTACTCCAATAATAGGATATACACAAACTACATCTAAAAATTTAGATAAAATAAAATATAATAAAAACTATATACCATACAATGAAGATATAGAAAAATATTTTAATATAGGAGCAACATTTAATTTTAATAAATCATTTTTAAGTTATATAGACTATAAAATAGATCAATTAGATCATAGTAATGACTTAAATTATAATAATAATCCTAACAACTTTACATTAGGATTTATTTATAAATTTTAATCTACCTAATTTAAAGTTAGGTAGTTAAAACATCCGAGAGGATTTGAACCTCTGACCACTCGGTTCGTAGCCGAGTACTCTGTCCACTGAGCTACGGATGCAAATCTAAAATGATGAGAGAGGGATTCGAACCCTCGATGCCTAAACATACTCCCTTAGCAGAGGAGCGCCTTAAACCACTCGACCATCTCACCATATAATCTATTATTATAAACTATAAAACAAATATTATCAAAACTAACATTTATTAATTTTAGTTTTTAAAAATATTTCTTCCCTATATATAGATATATTATTAGGAGCATTTATTCCTAAACATACTTGATTACCTTTAATTTTTAATACAGTTATAAAAATATTGCTATTAATTATAATTTTTTCTTTAATTTTACGAGTTAATATAAGCATTATTAAACCTTGAAAAATAAAATCTCTTTTTTAATAAAATTAATTAAAATTTCAACAAAATTTAAATTAAAATTTTTAATATTTTCTTTAATTAAAGAAAAAACTAAAAAAATTTTATTTTCTAAAATAATATTTTTAATTTTAGAAATAAAATTCAATTTTTTATCTAAATAAATAAAATTTATATTATTAATAATATATTTATCAATACAAAAAATATAGTTTATTTTATTTTTCTTATTAGATATAAAAAATAAAATTAAAGACAATTTATATTTTAATTTTAATTTATTTAATACTAAAAATAATATACTTTTATTACTTAAAAAATTTAAAAAATTTATTTCTTTAACTAAAAAATTTAAATTATTAAAAATATTAATATCATTAATATTTATGTTATTTATAATATCATTAGTATACATTAATTTTAATTGATTTAATTCCTCATGTTTCTTTTTATTTTTATTTAGAAAAGATAAAATTCTATTAATAATCAATTTTTTATTTACAGATAAAATATTTGAAATTTTTTGAATAGTATAATATTGCTTATTAACATAATTTATTGCACTTAAATAAGACATAGCTTCTATACGTTTTATATTAGAAGAAATACTATAAACATTAACTAAAATAAACAAACCTATATCTCTAGTATTATTTACATGAGTTCCACAACAATATTCAGTAGATAAATTTTTAAAATTAACTATACGAAACTTATCTTCTTCTAAAAAAATATTTTTTATTCTATCTTTTAGAATATCATTTTTATCTACATATTTTATGTTAACAGATAAATTATTTCATATATTAAAATTTACTAATTCATTAATTTTAAATACTATTTCTTTATTTATTTTTTTATCATAAATAAAATCAAAACTAAATATATTATTTTTAATATTAGATCCTTTTTGAATAATATCAATATTTAAAATTTTTTTTAATACACCTTTTAATAAATGAGTAGAAGAATGATTACAAGAAATTTCTTTACGATAATTTATATCATATTTAATTATTATATTATCATTAATATTAAAAATACCATAACTCACATAACCAATATGTATTATATAGTCACCATATAATTTAGTTTTTTCTACTATAAATTCAGAACTATTATCCTCATTAAATATTATACCTATATCACCATATTGACCACCAGATTCTGGATATAAAACAGTATTATCTGATATTAAATAAATATTATTATCAATATTACTAATTTTATTAATAAATAAATTATTTTTAATAAAATATAATATTTTACCAAAACATTTTTTAAATTTATAACCTAAAAAATTAGTTTTTTTTTTTATATCTAATACAATATTTTTATTTAAAAAATTATTTTTTTTAGACTTATTTTTTTGTTCATTTAATAAATAATTAAATTTTTTCAAATTAAAAGTAATATTATAATACCTACAAACATCAATAATTAAATCTATTGGTAAACCATAAGTATCATATAATAAAAATATTATTTTAGATTTAATTTTCCTTTTTTTTTTATCTATTTTAGATATATAGGAATATAAAATTTTTAAACTAGAATTTAAATTATTTAGAAATTTTAATTCTTCACTATATACAATATTTTTAATATCAAAAAATTTTTTTTTATCAATAATATAATTTTCATGAAAAATAAAATATAATACATCTATTAATTTATATAAAATACAATCATTAATTTTTAATAATTTAATGTATAAAACTGTTCTCCTAATAATTTTTCTTAAAACATAACCTCTAAATTCATTAGAAGGTAATATTCCTTCTAACAATAAAAATACTATAGATCTAATATGATCAGAAATAACATTAAAAATGTATTCATTAAATTTATTTATATTAATATTTAAAAAATTACTTATACTATTTTTAATATCATTAAAAATAGTTATTTTAAAATTAGAAAAAGTATTTTGTAATATTGAACAAATTCTTTCTAAACCCATACCCGTATCAACAGATTTATAATCTAAATTAGTGATTTTATAACTACTATCAATATTAAATTCTACAAAAACTAAATTTCATATTTCTAATAAATTAGAATTATTTACATCAAAATCAATATCTTTAAAATTAGAATATTTATTAAAAAAAATTTCTGTACTATAACCACATGGACCAAATTCTGACATTCTCCAAAAATTACTAGAATTAAAATCAATAATATTTTTTTTTTTACCTACAAGAAATATTTTATTTTTTGGTAAACCTATAATTTTTAACCATATATAATAAGTTTCTCTATCATTAATATGTACAGTAACATATAATTTATCTTTAGATATAGAAAAAAAATTTTTACTAGTCAATAATTCTCACGCATATATAATAGCTCTTTCTTTAAAATAAGAATTAAAACTAAAATTTCCCATCATTTCAAAAAAAGTATTATGTCTAGTTGTATAACCTATATTATTAATATCATTATGTTTTCCACCTAATCTTAAGCAAGGTTGTATAGTAACAATATTATTATATTTAATTTTTTTAATACCTAAAAAAATATCAGGAATTAACGAACTACTTTTTAAAACAATATGACCATTCGATTTAAAAAAATCTAAAAACATTTTACGTACTTCAATAAAAGTTTTAAACATAAAATCTATATCTCAAATTTAAATAAAATTAAAATAAGTTAATTTAATTATATGTTATTATTATAATAATAATAAATTTATATTTAAAACAAATAAAAATATAAAATGTCTATTGAAAAAAATAAAATAAAATCTATAAATTCAGCAATAGAACAAATAGAAAAACAATTTGGTAAAGGATCTATAATAAAATTAAATAAAAATAAACATTCAGATATAGAAACAATATCTACTGGTTCTATATCTTTAGATATAGCACTAGGAATAGGTGGTTTACCAATGGGTAGAATTATAGAAATATATGGACCAGAATCCTCTGGTAAAACTACACTAGCACTAGAAATAATATCTTCTGCTCAAAAAAATAACAAAATATGTATTTTTATTGATGCAGAACATGCATTAGATCCTAATTATGCTAAAAAAATAGGAGTAAATTTAGAAGAATTATTATGTTCACAACCAGATAATGGAGAACAAGCATTAGAAATATGTAATTCATTAGCTAAATCAAAAAATATAGATGTAATCGTTATAGACTCAGTAGCAGCTTTAACACCTAAATCAGAAATAGAAGGTGAAATTGGAGATTCACATTTAGGGTTAACAGCAAGAATGATGAGCCAAGCAATGAGAAAATTAGCAGGAAACATTAATCAATCAAATATATTATTAATCTTCATTAATCAAATAAGAATGAAAATAGGTGTTTTATTTGGTAATCCTGAAACTACTACAGGTGGAAATGCACTAAAATTTTATGCTTCTATAAGATTAGATATAAGAAAAATAGGTAATATAAAAGAAAAAGAAGAAATAATAGGTAATGAAACTAGAGTTAAAATCGTAAAAAATAAATTATCAGCTCCATTTAAACAAGCTGAATTTCAAATACTTTATAGCGAAGGTATAAATGAATTTGATGAAATTTTAAACATAGGAGTAAAAAATAATATTATCAATAAAAATGGATCATGATACAATTATAAAAATATTAAATTAGGACAAGGAAAAAAAACATCTACAATTTTTTTAAAGAAAAATCCTGAAATATTTAAAAAAATAAAACAAAAAATTAAAAAAATATATTTTCCATTTAAACAAGAATATTAACTTAAAATATTTAAAATTTTTTCTTTAACAAAATTTATATTATTTTCAGCATTAATTCTAAAATATCCTTTAATTTTTCTTTTATTAAAAAGTTTCTTATAATAAGATCTAATATAAATTAATTCATAATAATATATAGATAATCTTTTTTTTATTACACTAATATTAGTATCATCATCCCTAGATACTAATTTTTCACCTGTAATATCATCTACCCCATATTTATGGGGTGGATTATATAAAACATGATAAATTCTACCTGAATTTACATGTATTCTTCTACCTAATAAACGATTTAAAATTAATTTATTACACATATATAATTCAATTACATAATCTATTTTAATAAAATTTAAAGATTTTGCTTGTATTATATTTCTAGGAAAACCATCAAATAAATAACCATTTTGAGTGTAATTATTAAAAATATAATCTTTAACTATACCAGTAGTTATATAATTAGGAACTAAATTACCAGAATTAAGTAATCTCCTAATTTTATGATTTTTTAAAGAATAATTTCTCAAAATATAACCTAAAGAAATTAATTTTAAATTCAAAAAATCTATAATAAATTTAGATTGAGTTCCTTTTCCTGAACCAGGAGGACCAAATAAAATAATATTCATTAATAATACCAAAATATAAAATAATAAATTAAATACTTTCTTTAAACATCATACCTAATAGTAAATTATTAGTTAAATTCACAAATTCAACAGAATTTTCTAAATTATTACTTTCAATTAATAAAGCTTGAAAATATAAAAAATTAACTCATTTACTAAAAATAACTTTATCTTCAATATTACTTATATACTTAATTAATAAATGATTAATATTTATTTCAAATAAATAATTAATTTTAGGAAAATTTTTACCTGTAATACTTAATAATTTTAACATTTGCGTACTCATTTCATTACTATCAGTTGATAATACTACAGGAAAATTATCTAATTTATCAGTAATTTTTACATCTTTAACTTTATCTTTTAATATATCTTTAATACGATTTATTAAATTAGTATATTTTTCTTTACTTAAATTTAAAATATCATTTTTATTATTTAAAGTAATTATATTATCATCATTATATTTTTTACTTACAGATTGAAATTTAATTCCTTTAAAATCTAATAAATAAGTCATCATTCATTCATCAATTTTATCAAACATTAATAATACTTCTATATTTTTACTACGATAAAACTCTAAATGAGGACTATTATAAGAAGATAAATAATTATCTGTTATAATATAAAATATTTTATTTTGTCCTACTTGCATACGATTTAAATAATCTTCCAAAGAAGTATAATTATTACTATCTTTAAAATAGGTACTATTAAATCTTAATAATAAAGATATTTTATATAAATTTTTTTCATCTTCAGCTAAACCTTCTTTTAAAATATTACCAAAATTTTTTCAAAAAATAATATATTTATTTTTATCTAAAGTTAATTGTTCTAACATTTTAAATATTCTATTAGTCAAAGAAACACGTAATTTATCTATTAAATTACTATCTTGTAATATTTCTCTAGAAATATTTAGAGATAAAAAACTAGTATCTACAATACCTTGAATAAATCTTAAATAAAAAGGAACTATTTTTTTAATTCCATCCATTATAAAAACTCTATTAACATATAATTTAATACCATTTTTATAATCATCTCTATTTCATATATTTCAAGGAGAAGTATCAGGTATATATAATATAATAATATATTCATTTTTACCTTCAACTTTATTATGAGTTCAAATTAATGGATTACCTAAATTATTTGTAATAGAATAATAGAAATTCTTATATTCTTCATCAGAAATAGTAGACTTATCTTTTAATCATAAAGCTTCAGATTCATTAATTTTAATTCAAATAAATTTTTTCTTTTTATTATCAAAAAATTTACTTTCTATAGGTATATTAATGTGATTAGAATATTTTTTAACTATACTTTTTAATCTATCTTCATTTAAAAATTCACTATTATCTTTTTTAATATATAAATATATATCAGTACCAATATTATCTTTATATTTTCTACTTATAAAATATTCTCCTTTACCATTAGAAGTTCATAAAACTGATTTTTCACTATCTAATTCTTTTACTGATCTAGTATGTACAACAACCTTATCACTAACCATAAAAGAAGAATAAAAACCTACACCAAATTGACCAATTATATGACTATTAGTAACTGATTTATTTTCAATAGATATATTTTTTAAAAACTCTTTTGTACCTGATTTTGCTATAGTTCCTAAATTTTCTATAACTTCATTTTTAGTCATTCCTATACCATTATCACTAATTTTTAAAATATTATTTTCAATTGAAATTCTAATATGATAATTATCAACTTTATTTATATCTTTTGAAGTAAGATAATAAAATTTTAATCTATCTATTGCATCAGAAGAATTAGATATTAATTCTCTTAAAAAAATTTCTTTATTAGAATAAAGAGAATGAATCATTAAATTAAGCAATTGTTTTACTTCTGATTGAAATACATAACTTTTTTTTTTTACCATAATTAAATCCTGTTTAATATATTTAAAATATAATTTATTATTTAAATTTTATATAAAAAATACGTAAAATTAAAAATTCAAAAAATATTTTCTTATTAAAAGAAGATAAAAGATTATTTCTATTTTTTAAAAAAAAATTTAAACAATAAACTATATTTTGTATAGAAGTTAAAAGATAAATATTAAATAATAATTTAAATAAATTTTTATTAATACATATATATTTTTTATATTTTTTATATTTTTTTTTATTTAAAAAAAATAATAAAAATAAATTATATAATATATCTATTATACTATTAAATAAATTAATATAATTAAAATTCTTAATAAAAAAAATATTTAAAACTTTTAATAATTTTATTTTATTTTTAGTAAATAAAAACTTTAATAATAATAAAACTCATTTATCATCTACTCTATCTAAAATAATATTTAAATCTTTTAAAAAAATATTATTGCTACCATTTAACATCAATAATTGATCAATTAAAACTAATGCATCACGCATACTTCCTTGGGCATAATCTGCTAATATAGTTAATGTTTTAGATTGATAATAAATATTTTCTTTATCTAAAATAAATTTTAAACGATTTACTATATCATTAACACTTAAATTTTTTAAGTTTAAACACATACATCTAGATAAAATAGTATCAGGAATTTTACTTAATTCAGTAGTAGCTAAAATAAATTTTACATACTTAGGAGGTTCTTCTAATGTTTTTAATAAAGCATTAAAACTATAACGAGATAACATATGTACTTCATCAATTATATATACTTTATATCTCATAGAAATTGGTAAATAACAAATTTTATCTAATAGATCACGAGTTTCTTCTATTTTAGTACGTGAAGCAGCATCTATTTCTATTACATCACTAGATTTACCACAATCTATTGAAATACAATTTAAACATCTATTACAAGGTTTATCTGTAATACCAGTAACACAATTTAAACTCTTTGAAAACAAACGTGCTAAACTAGTTTTACCAACACCCCTAAAACCATAAAATAAATATGAATTATATATTTTTTTAAATTTTAAACTATTAATTAAAATTTTAATTATATTAATATGTCCAACAAAATCACTAAATAATTTCGGTCTTCATTTTAATGCTAAAACATTATATTCTTTCATAAAAATAATATTAAAATTCAATAATAAATATTAAATAATTAAATTTTAACATAATAAATACTATGTTACTAAATATATTTATATATTTAAATAAAATTAACTCAAATATTTTATTTTATTTTAAAAAACTTTATAATTATATATAATATTTATTTAAATAAATAATTATTAAATATCTTATAAAACAAAAAATCTAAAAATAATATACAAAATAAATAAACATATGATAGGAATAATTATAGCTATAAAAGAAGAATACAAAAAATTTATAAAAAAAATAAAAAATAAAAAAATTAAATATATACAAAATAAAAAAATAATTTTAGGTTATATAAATAAAAAAAAAATAGTTTTTATAGAATCTGGTATAGGTAAAGTATTCTCCTCTATTGCAACAACATTAATAATACAAAAATTTAAAATAAAATATATAATTAATATTGGTACTAGCGGAACATTAAAAAAAAAAATAAATTATCTAGATATAATTATAGCAAATAAAATAAAATATCATGATGTAGATATAACATCATTTGGATATAAATTAGGACAAATTCCACAGACACCTAAATATTTTAAAATAAACAAAAAAATTATTAAAAAAACTAAAAAAAAAATAAATAAAAAAAATATTCATATAGGAGAAATAATTTCTGGAGATAAATTTATAAACAATTATAAAAATATAAAAAAAAAATTTCCTAAATCAATATCAGTAGATATGGAATCTGCTTCAATAGCACAAACATGTTTTTTATTCAAAAAAAAATTTTTATGCATAAAAATAATTTCAGATAAATCTAATAAAAAATCTAATATTGATTTTAAAAAAAATATTAACAAAATATCTAACAAAATAAATAAATTATTACACTCAATAATATAAATTAATTAAATGGTAAGTTAATTATAATTTTAACTACTTCATGATAAAAATCATTAAACATCATAGAAAACATTTTAAAAGATTCTATTTTATACTCTTGTTTAGGATTTTTTTGAGCGTAACTACGTAAATATATACCTTCTTTTAAATTTTCTATAGCATATAAATATTCTCTTCAGAATAAATCTAAAGTAACTAATAATATTTCTCTAATTTTATTATTCAAAATTTTTAACCCAAAATATTTTAATCTTTTATTAAAAAGAAATAATATTTCATCTAAAATTATTTTTTTTAAATTTTTATTATTTAAATTATTACATTTATAAGAAAAATTTAACAAAATATTTAAATCATTACAATATTTTAAAAATAATTTTTTATCTTGATTAAAATTATTAATTAAATTTATTATTACTTTATCAATAATATTTCTAAAAATAATAGAAATATTTTCAGAATATAAAAAAGAATCTCTTTTATAAAAAATTATTTTTCTTTGATCATTATATATATTATCATACTCTAATAATTGTTTTCTAATATCAAAATTTCTATTTTCTATTCTTCTTTGAGCATTTTCTATAGATTTTGTAATTCAATAATGTTCTATAGAATCACCATATTTTACACCTAACTTACGCATAAAAAATATTATTTTTTCTGAAGAAAATACACGCATTAAATTATCCTCCATAGAAACATAAAATCTTGATGAACCAGGATCACCTTGTCTACCTGACCTACCTCTTAATTGATTATCTATTCTACGAGACTCATGTCTTTCAGCACCTATAACATGTAAACCACCTAATTTAACTACTAAATCATGACATTTTTTTCAATTCAATTTTAAAGTATCTAAATTATCTTTATTACTAATATTTTTAATATCATTATAATAATTACCGCCTAATATTATATCTGTACCACGACCTGCCATATTAGTTGCTATAGTAACAGCATCTAATTTACCAGCTTGAGATATAATATTTGCTTCTAAACTATGAAATTTAGCATTTAAAATATTAAATTTAATTCCTATACGATTCAAAATAGATGCAATCATTTCAGATTTATCTATAGATATAGTACCTACTAATACTGGCTGTCTTCTACTTTGTCTAAATTTTATATCTTCTATAATAGAATTAATTTTTTCTTTTTCTGTTATAAATACTAAATCAGAATAATCTTGACGTATCATAGGTTTATTAGTAGGAATAGAAAAAGTATCTAAACCATAAATATAACTAAACTCAGAAGATTCCGTCATAGCTGTACCAGTCATACCACATAATTTTTCATATAAACGAAAATAATTTTGAAATGTAATAGAAGACAATATATTTGTTTCATCCTTAATATCAACATTTTCTTTAGCTTCTATAGCTTGATGTAAACCATCAGATCATCTTCTATCTTTAACAATTCTACCTGTATGTTCATCAATAATAATAACACTATTATTTTCTACTAAATAATCAACATTTTTTTTATATAAATAATAAGCTTTTAAAGAAGTAATTATACAATGCATAATTTTAATGTTATTAGGAGTATAAAGTTTATCATCTTTATTTAAAATACAATTTCTAAATAATAAATTTTCAACTTTTGTAATACCTTTTTCAGTTAAAAAAACATGTCTAAACTTTTCATCAACTACAAAATCACCAGAATTACCATTAGAATCATATTTATATTCACGTATTAAGCAAGGAATTATTTTATTAATTTTAAAATACAAATCAGAGTTTTCTTTTACAGATCCAGATATAACTAAAGGAGTTCTAGCTTCATCTATTAATATAGAATCTACTTCATCCAAAATAGCATAATATAATTTTTTTCTTTGAACCTTATCATTTTTAGAAAATACCATATTATCTTTTAAATAATCAAAACCATATTCATTATTTGTACCATAAGTTATATCTGCTAAATAAGCTATTTTTTTTTCTAATAATGACATACCAGGTAAATTTAAACCTACCTTTAAACCTAAAAAATTAAACAATTTAGAATTATAAATAGCATCACGTTTTGCTAAATAATCATTTACTGTAACAACATGAACTCCTTTACCTAATAAAGCATTTAAATAAGCTGGTAAAGTAGCAGTAATAGTTTTACCTTCACCTGTTTTCATTTCTGCTATACAATTAGCATTTAAAATTAATGCTCCTAATAATTGAACATCAAATAATCTTATTCCAAATACTCTTTTAATAGCTTCACGTACATTAGCATAAACATGAGTTATAATCATATCTAAATTTTTACCAGATAATAATAAATCTTTAAATTTAGAAGTATTATTTTTTAACTCATCATTAGTATAATTAATATATTCTTTTTCTAAAGAATTAATTTTTGAAACAACTTTTTCAAATTTTAAAATTATTTTTTGGTTTTTATTACCAAATAAATATGAGAATAATTTAATAAACATATTAAATTAAAAATTTATAGATAAATATTATATAATAATTAAGTAATTATAATATATTTTATATTAAAAAACACTAATGAAAATAAAAAAAAGTAAAAATTATATATTAAAAATATTTAAAAAAAATCCTATATTAAATAAATTAATAAATAAATTTGACAAAATAAAAAATATAAAAAAAAAAATTAATAAAATTCTACCAAAAAATATTAAAAAACAATATTCAATTTTAAATATTATACAAACTTCTCTCATTATAGAAGTATCAAAATTAAACTGAAAAATATATATAGAAAAAAATAAAAAAAAAATTTTAAAAAAAATAAAAAAAAATAAAATTAAAAAAATTTATATTAAATTAAATCCTAATATTAAATAAATTATTTTTTTTTACGTAAATAAGTTGGTATACTAAAATTTTTAAAATTAATATTTTTATCTTTATTAAACGAATGAAAAAAATTATTTTCTTTATTTTCATTAATAGATAAATCTTTATCTTTAGTAAGAGTCATTTTAATATATTTATTTAAACAAATTCCTGTAGCAATAAGAGTTATACGTAATTTACCATCCATTTTAGAATTTAAAGAAGTACCTATAACTATAATTGTATCTTCAGAAGAAAAAGAACGTATAGAATTACCAATAATTTCAAATTCTTCTAATTTTAAATCTAAACCTGAATTTATATTTACTAATATACCTTTAACAGTAGATAAATCAATATCCTCAATTAATGGACTATAAATAGCTGATTCTATTGCTTTCAAAGCTCTATTTTCACCAAAAGAAAATCCAGTACTCATAATAGAACATCCAACTTCCGACATTACAGTACATATATCCGCAAAATCTACATTTATTAAACTAGGTTTAGTAATTAATTCAGAAATACCTTGAACAGCATTTTTTAAAATATCATTAACAGAATTAAATGCATTTAATAAAGAAATATTTTTATTAAAAACTTTAAGTAATTTATCATTAGGTATGATAATTAATGAATCAACAAATTTAGATAATTCAAAAATACCATAATCAGCAAAATTCATTCGTTTTTTACCTTCAAAAGTAAAAGGCTTAGTTACTACTGCAACAGTAAGTATTTTAAGTTCTTTAGCTATACGAGCAATAACAGGAGAAGCTCCAGTACCAGTACCACCTCCCATACCAGAAGCTATAAATAACATATCAGTTCCATCTA
The DNA here is from genome assembly GCA_015140255.1 of Candidatus Stammera capleta. GTDB lineage: Bacteria > Pseudomonadota > Gammaproteobacteria > Enterobacterales > Enterobacteriaceae > Stammera > Stammera capleta_E. The sequence continues at coordinate 18,293 of CP043993.1, forward strand.
ATATAGATTTTAGAACATTCTTATCTTCTTCAGCAGAATTTTTACCTACTTCTGGATTAGAACCTGCACCTAAACCTCTAGTAATATTTTTACCTATTTGAATTTTTTTTTTTACTGATATTTTAGATAAATCTTGAATATCAGTATTAACTACAAAAAACTCTACACCTTCAATACATTTACTAAACATATAATCTACTGCATTACCTCCACCTCCACCTACACCTACAACTCTTATAATAACATTATTAATTTTTTCTAAATCAAACATTACATAAACTCCATATCTAAAATATATTTAATTATCAATTTAAAAAAAAATTTCATAATTTATATAAAAAAAATTTCTTTTTTAAAAAAACAAAATTTGAATTTTTGTTTGAATATATATTTTTAAAATATAATAAAGAACTAATTATATTAGAAAAAGAAGAAATAAAAATATTTTTATCTTTAAATAAATAAGAAATATTATTTAAACATTTTTGTGGAATACCAATACGGGTATTAAAATTAAAAATTTTTTTTACACAATTTAATAAACCAGGTATTTGAGATGATCCACCTATAAATATTATATTATATAAATTATTAAATTTATATTTATTTAAAAAAAAATTATATAATTTTAAAATTTCTTGATTAATTAAAAATAATAATTCTAAATATCTAGCTTTAATAGTATTAAATAATCTCTTTTCTAAAATATCTTTAGAAAAATTATTTTTAAATATAAAATTAACAAATTCCATTTTTTTATTTTTTTCTAATAAAGAAATATTTAAACAACCATAATTTATTTTAATAAATTCAGAATCTAATTTAGATAAATTTAATATATATGAAATATCATTTGTTACTAAATTACCTGCATAGGGAAATATTTTAAAATAAAATAAAGTATTAAAATGATAAAAACTAATAGTAGTAATATTACAACCTATATCAACTATAAAAACATTAGATTCTTTTTCATTATCATTTAATAAACTATAATTTGTCATTAAACTAGAAAATATAATTTTTTTTATTTTAATATTTAAATAAAAAAAAATTTTTTTTATATTATTTATAATATTAGAGTTACAAATAATTAATAAAACTTTTACTTCCATCCTTAAACCAGATAACCCTAAAGGGTTTTTAATACCTTTATTAGTATCTAAACAATATTCTAAAGGAATTGTATGTAAAATAATATATTTATTAGATAATTTAATAGATTTAGCTACATTAATAACATTTAAAATATCATTATTAGTAACTTCTTTACCTTTTAATAACACCATACCATTTTCATACATACAATGAATATAACTACTAGAAATTAATAAAAATAAAGATTTTATTTTAAATTTAGAAATTAATTCTACTTGATTTAAAACATTTTTAATACATTTAATAAATAAATCAACATTATATATTTTACCGTTTTTAATACCTTCAGTTTTTACAATACCTACTGCTAAAATAGATAATTTATTATTTGGTAAAATCTCACTAACTAAAGATCTTAAATTATATGAACCTATTTCTAAATTCACTAATATTTTTCTATTAATATATTTAAACATATAAATTAATTATTATTACATTAAATAATATAAAAACTAAGAATATAAAATTTTTCTAACTACATCATTAAAGTTAATTCCAATAATATTAGCAGCATAAGGTATTAAACTTAATTTAGTCATACCAGGTATAGTGTTAACTTCTAAAAACCAAATTTTATTATCATAATCTACTAAATAATCAATGCGTATACAACCTTTACATTTTAATAAATTTCATATATCTAAAGATTGTTTAATCAATTTTTTTTTTAAATTTATATTTAAATTATCAGAATAAATATAACTACTATTTAACAAATATTTAGATTCATAATCAAAAAAAGTATTTTTAGGTTTAATTTTAATAATAGGCAAAATTTTTCCATCTAATATACCCACAGTATATTCTTTACCATGTATATAACTTTCTAACAAAATATCACCAAACATTTTATAACTATCATATAAATAAATTTTTAAATCTTTTATATTATCTATAATTTTAATTCCAATACTAGATCCTTCATAATTAGGTTTAACTAAAATAGGTATATTTAATTTATTTAATAATTTTTCACAAAAATTTTCATTTAAATAACCTGATAAATTATATTTATTAAAAATATTTTCATTAATTAAAAAATCTGGTATTATATTAATATTTAATTTACTTACTAATAATTTAGTTAAAAATTTATTTATTGCTATAGAAGAAGTTAAAATACCACTACCAGTATAAGGTATATTAAAAAAATTTAATAATCCTTGTATTGTTCCATCTTCTCCTCCTTTACCATGTAAAGATATAAAAACTTTATCAAAAGATTTCTTTAAAAAAAATTTTAAATTAAAATATTTCATATCAATAGGATAAACACTAAAATCCATATCTAACAAAGATTTTACAATTTCATAACCAGATTTTAAAGAAATATTTCTTTCAGAAGAATTACCACCAAATAAAACTGCTATATTTTTTATTTTCATAAAAATTTTATTTTAAATAATTTAAATAAAAATTTGATAATACTATATCTGTTTTTCCTGCACCCTGAAATATAATAATATCATTATCTTTTAAAATACGAATTAAATAAAAAAATATTTTTTTTATACTATTAATATATAAAACATTAACTAAACCTAAATAATCATATATACCTGATAAAATATTAAGACTACTAAAATTTGGTATTTTTTTTTCACCAGCTGGATAAATATCTAATAATAATAAAATATCAACTTTAGATAAAGTATAAATAAATTGATTTAATAAATATAAAGTTCTACTATACCTATGTGGTTGAAAAATCATTATAATTCTTCTATTTAAATAATTATTTTTAATAGAATTTAAATATAATTTTATTTCAGTAGGATGATGACCATAATCAAAAAAAATTAATATATTACTAAAACAATTATCTTTAGTACTAAAATTAAATTTACCAATATATTCAGATCTACGATTTGTACCTTTAAATTTAATAAATACTTTTTTTAAAATAGAATAATTTATTTTTTTTAAATTATCTAATAAACTAATTGCAGCTATAGCATTTAATACATTATATTTTCCTAACATGTTTAATGCTAAACTAAAATTTAATTTATTATTTAAAGATACATTAAAAAAACTTTTATTTTTTTTTTGAATAAAATTACTAACTTTATAATTAGCATCATAACTAAAACCATAAGTTATTATTTTACATTGAAATAAATTATTTTCTAAAATTTTTCTTACTATAAGATCATCAATACATGCAATAATAAAACCATAAAAAGGAATATTTTTTAAATAAATTACAAAAGAATCAATTAATTTATTGAAATTATTATTATAATTATCAATATGATCAATATCAATATTATTTAATAACACTATTGAAGGACGAAAATTTAAAAAAATTTTATCACTTTCATCCATTTCAATTAAAAAATATTTACTATCACTTAAATAAACACTAGAATTTATAGATTTTATAATACTACCATTAATACAATTAACTTTTAAATTATGAGAAAATAAAGTATCAAAAACCAAAGAAGTAGTAGTAGTTTTACCATGAGTTCCTACAACAGTAATAGAATAATAATATTTAGATAACTCTTGCAACATATTAATTCTTCTAATTACAGGAATATTATTCAAATAAGCACTTAAAATTTCAGGATTACATAAACTAATAGCAGAAGAATAAACAACTAAATTAACATTTAAAACATTTTCTTTAGAATGAAAATTAAAAATTTTAATACCTAAAGAAGATAAATATCTTACTTTATTATTTAATTTAATATCTGAACCTGTAATTTTATAACCAGATAAAAATAAAAATTCAGCTATACCTGACATACCAGAACCACCTATACCTATAAAATGTATTATAAAATTATTTTTATCAATATTTAAAAATATATTATTTAATTCAAAACTATTATTCATATAATTATTATAATTTAAAATTATAAATTTCATTAATAAATTTTTTATTAGGATCTTTAATCCTATTTTTATAGGCTATATTAGCCATACTAAACAATTTTTTTCTATTTAATTTTAAAATTAAATTACTTAAAATATTTGCATTTAAATTACTTTCTTCTATTATTAAAGCAGCACCTTTATCTTTTAAAAATTTAGCATTTAAATATTGTTGATTATCATTATGTATATATGGAATAAATATAGAAGCAATACCAACTGTACTAATTTCACTTACTGTTAATGCACCAGATCTAGAAATTATTAAATCACATCAAGAATAAGCTTTTTCTATTTTATTTATAAAATCAACAACAAAATAATTGTTATATTTTTTATATCTTTTATCATTTATATATTTAATATAATTTATATGACCTACTTGATGTAAAAAAGAAAAATTTTTATTTACTAAAATTTTTAATAAATCAAAAATAACATTATTAATTATTGAAGAACCTTGACTACCTCCTAAAATTAATATATTTATATTTCCACAACGATTTAATAACCTAACTTTAGGTTTAGGTATACTTAATATTTTTTTTCTTATTGGATTACCTACAGTAGAAATATTATTTCCAAAAGTATTAGGAAAAGCTTGTACTACAATATTAGATAAATAATATAAATATTTATTAGAAAAACCTACTACTGAATTTTGTTCATGTATCATAGTCTTAACTCTACATAATCATGCAGATAAAATACCATAAAAAGATATATAACCACCAAAACCTAAAACTAAATCAGGCTTTCAAGATCTAATTATTCTAATAATAGAAATAATACTTTTAAAAAACTTAAATATATAAAAAAAAAAATTTCATTTAGATATTTTAGGTATATCTATAAGATCAATATCAAAACCATATTTAGGTACTAAAATAGATTCCAATCTATTTAAACTACCTACTCACTTTATTAAACAACCTTTTTTTTTAAAATATTTAGAAATTACTAAACCAGGAAAAATATGCCCACCTGTACCACCTGTAATAATCATTAAACGTTTTATATTCATAAAATACCTTAAATAATTTTTTTTACTAGATACTCAAATTTTTTACCTCTTTCCTTATAATTTAAAAATTGATCTAAACTAGAACATGCAGGAGAAAATAATACTATATCTCCAGATTTAACATAATTAGATATATAAAAAATAGCTTTATATAAATTAATAAATTTTTTAGATTTATTAGGTAATAAGTTATACAAAATATTTTTACTTTTTCCAAAACAACATATATATATATTTTTATATAATAATAAAAAAGGTTTTAAAAAAACATTAAAATTTGCTAATTTACCATCACCACCTAATAAAAGTCATATTCTACCATTTATATATGGTAAATTTTTTAAAGCACATATAGTACTATTTATGTTAGTTGATTTAGAATCATTAATTCATAAAACACCATTTTTTTTACTTACTAAATTAAATCTATGAGATAAACCACGAAAATTAGATACTACATTTAAAATAACATTTCTAGAAATTTTCAGTATATCTGAAATTATAATTACTACTAAAATATTTAAATAATTAAATAAACCAGTTAAAAAAATATCTTTAACATTAATTATTTTTACACAATTTTTACTTAAAAAAATATTTTTTTTATCAAAATCAATATAATATTTAGATTTACTAATACCAAATGTAATAATATTTTTTTCATAATAATTATAAGGAATAGTAAATTTATCATCTACATTTATAATACAATATTTAGAATTTTTAAATATATTTCATTTACTCAATACATAATCATATAACCTATTTGTATATCTATCTAAATGATCCATACTAATATTTAAAATAACTGAACATAAAGTTCTTAAACTATTAATATATTCTAACTGAAAACTAGAAAGTTCTAATATATAAATATCACTATATTTTTTTAATAAACTTAATACAGGAGTTCCTATATTACCACCCAAAGAAACTTTCATTTTATTAAATTTACAAACTTCATACAATAAAGAAACTACAGTACTTTTACCATTAGTACCAGTAACAGCTATAACTAAAGAATTTACTACTTCTCTACAAAATATTTCTATATCATTAATAAATTCTATTCCTTTCTTTTTAGCTTCTAATAATAAGTAATTATCATGTAAAGAAATACCAGGACTAATTATTATTAAATCAGCAGTTAATATTCAAGATTTTTTAAATAAACCAAGATGAAAATCTATACCTTTTGGTATTAAATTAGTATTTAAAAAACGATTATTATCCATTAATTTAGGATAAATACCTAAAGAAATAAAAAATTTTATACATGAAATACCTGTAATACCAGCACCTAAAATAACAATATTTTTATTATTATAATTAAACATTTATATACTCGAAAAAAATAATATTATAGAGATTAAAAAAAATATCAAAGAAATAATTCAAAAAACAGTTACTATTTTTATTTCAGAATATTTATTTAATTCATAATGATGATGAATAGGAGCCATTAAAAAAATACGTTTTTTAAAAAATTTAAAAAAAAAGACCTGTAAAAAAACTGAAAAAAACTCAATAAAAAATATAAAACCAGCTACTAATAAATATAATTCTTTATGAAGTAATATAAACATACCACTTAATAAAGAACCTATAGATAAAGAACCTGTATCACCTAAAAAAAGTTTAGCAGGATAAAAATTAAAAAAAAAGAAAGATAAACAAGAACCTAACATAATCAAATTCAAAATACATAATTCTTTACCATAATATATATAATTTATATTTAAAATTTTTGATATATAAATATTTGAACTAAATAAAGAAATTAAAAATAAAAATATAAATACAACTATTATCGGTAAAATAACTAAACCATCTAAACCATCAGTAAAATTTATAGCATTAATACTTACAAATAATAAAATATATAAAAATAAATAATATAAATAATAACTATAATTAGTAACTAATATAAAATTACTTTTTATTAAAAAAAAATCAAAAAAATTCATTAAATATATAAAAATAAATATAGATAAACTTTGTAAAAAAAATTTTTGAAATATAGATAAACCATCACATTTTTTTAAAAAAATTTTTAAAAAATCATCTAAAAAACCAATTAAAAAATTTAAAATAAAAAATAAAATTAAAATTAATATATAAATATTTAACCAATTCACAAATATAAAAAATAAAAAAATAAAATTTAAAAATATAGATATACCTCCCATAGAAGGGATACTATATTTTTTAGAATATTTATTAGAATCATTTTTACGAATAACTTGAAAAATTTTATATTTTTTAAAAAAAAATAAAAAAAATTTAATTATAAAAAAAGAAAAAATAAAAGAAAAAAACAAAGAAAATAAAGATTTAATTACAAATATATTTCTCAAAAAAAATAAATACATAAAAATAATACACCTAAAAATAATTTATTATTTTTTCCATACATAAAAAACGTGAACCTTTTATTAAAATAGTAATTTTATCACTATTTTTAATAATTCTTTTTAAATTTAAAACTAAATTATCAATATCTCAAAAATGTTGTCCAATTAAACTATATTTACTAATATAAAAACTATATTTACCAAAACTAAAAACTCTATTAATTAAAAAATTTTTTTTTATTAAAATACCAATTTTAATATGATAATATATTGACATATAATCTAATTCTGCCATATCACCAACAACTAATATTTTATCACCTAAAAATTTATTTAAAAAATATATACTATAATATAATGATCTAGGATTAGAATTATAAGTATCATCTAAAATTATTTTATTTTTGTTTAAATATATAGGATATAATCTTCCTTTAATAGGTTTACAACTCTCTAAACCTACTTTAATATCCTTTAAAGATATAGAAGAAGAAAGAGATAAAGCAGAAGCAAATAAAGAATTTAAAATATTATGAATACCTAATAATTTTATATAAACATTAATTTCTCCTAAACAAGTTACTAGAGTAAAAAAACTTCCTCATGAATTAACATTTAAATTACGTATAGAAACATAATTTTCTTTTCTAATATATTTAAAAGAAACAAAAATTTTTTCTTTATTCCAAAAATATTTTTCTCAAAATTTATTAAATATACAATTACTATTTAAAATTACTAAACCTGATGAAGATAAATGTTTAAAAATTTTTCCTTTACATTTTATAATATTTAAAAAATTTTTAAAACCAGTTAAATGAGAAATACTTAAATTTGTTACACAAGCAACATCAGGTTTTACTAAATTAGATAAATAATTTATATCATTTATATTATTAGCACCAAATTCTAATACTGAAAATTTATAAATATATTTATATAATTTTAATAAAGTGTAAGAAATACCTATCTCATTATTAAAATTTGCATAATTATATAATGTTTTTCCACTTTGACGTAAAATATTAGCAGTAATTTCTTTTACAGTAGTTTTACCAGTAGAACCAGTTAAAGATAAAAATTTCGTAGAAGTATTTCTTCTTAATCAACTAACTATTTTAGTTAAAGCATAATAAGAATTTTTAACTATTAATTGAGAAATATTAATAGGTAAATATTTATCAGTTAATATAGCTAATGCACCTTTCTTGATAGCATCAAAACATAAAAAATTAATATTATTTTTACCTCGAATAATAATAAATAAAGAATTTTTTATATTATTTTTACGAGTATCTACACAAATATTATTAATATATAAATTTTTTCCTACTAATATAGCTCCAGTAATATTAGCTATTTTAAAAAGATCTAATATAAACATAATTTATATTTCCAATAATTTAGTAACTAAATAACGATCAGAATATTTTATTTTTTTATTTGAAATAAAATGAAAATTTTCATGACCTTTACCAGCTATTAATATAACATCATCTTTAGAAGAATTTTTTATAGCAAATTTTATAGCTAAAATACGATCAAGAATAATATAAACATTATCAAAATTATTAATACCTAATTTAATATCTTTTAAAATAGAAAATTCATTTTCAAAATAAAGATCATCATTAGTAATGATGATTAAATCAGAATATTTCTTAGCAATACTACCCATAATAGGTCTTTTATTTTTATCTCTATTACCTGTACACCCAAAAATACATCATAATTTACCTAAACAATATTTTCGAGATTCTATTAAAATATTTTTTAAAGCTTTTGGAGTATGGGCGTAATCTACTATAATTAAAGATTTATCTCTATTTTTAAAAAATTCTAAACGACCTTTAGGTAATAATAAATATTTACTACTATCAATTAAATCTTTTAAATTAATTCCCAAAGATAATAAAGTAGCAAAACTAAGAAAAAAATTTTTAATATTAAAATCACCAGCTAAAAATAACTTTATTATTCCATTACCTCAAGAAGAAAAAAAATATATTTTTTTTAAAAAACCATAATATTCTATTCTTTTAATATAAATTCATCTGTATTTAAATAAATTAATATATTTACTATTAAAAGTTACAGGAATTACATATTTAATAGGTAATAATTTATAAAATCAATTAAAACCTATACTATCATCTATATTAATAATTAAATTTTTAATATTAAAATTAGTAAATAATTTAAATTTTGCTAATTCATAATTTTTCATACTAATATGATAATCAAGATGATCTAATGATAAATTAGTAAATACTGCAGAAGAAAAAAAAATATTATTAACTCTATTTTGAATTAAAGAATGAGAAGAAACTTCAATAAAAACAAAATCAGCTTTATTTTTATAAAAAAAATCCAATTTACATTGTAATTCTATTGAAGAAACTGTTGTATTTAATGAAGTAAATAAATTATTATAAAAACCATTACCTATAGTACTTAATATACCACTTTTATAACCTAATAAATTAGCTCATTGAGCACATATATCTACTACAGTAGTTTTACCATTAGTTCCAGTAATTCCAACACAAGTTAATTTTTTACTTGGATGATTATAAAATTTAGATATTATTTTAGGTAAAAAAATATCAAATTTATTTAAATAAAATATATAAATTTTATGTTTTTTATTAAATAAATAATAAGATTTATTTATATTAGAATAAGTTAAAACGGCTATAGCACCATTTAATATAGCATCATGTATAAAATATTTTCCATTAGTATTAAAACCTTTTATAGCTACAAATAAATTATTTTTTTTAACTAAACGACTATCACAAACAATATTAGAAATATAAATATATGGTAATTTACTAAAATCAAAATACTTAGATAATAAAATATTTAAAATTTTTTTTTTCAAATAAACTCCATAATTTAATAAAATATTAATTTATTTTTTCAGCTACTCTAAGTATAGCACTTCTAATCCTATTATTTTTATTTAAATCTTTTATAGAAGATTTATATTTACCTAAATCAATCATTTTAATAGGACACAATTCATTTATTTTTTTTTCTGTTAAAGGTAAACCTGAAATTAAAGATGATTTTAAATTAGATTTACTTTTTATAAAATTTTTTACTATTCTATCTTCTAAAGAATGAAAACTTATTACAACTAATCTACCTTTAGTAGCTAATACATTATATGAATAATGTAAACTTTTTGATAAAATATTAAGTTCATCATTAATATAAATTCTAATAGCTTGAAAAACTCTAGCACATGATTTAATAAGTTTATTTTTTACTACAGATTTAATAATATTAACCAAATCTCCAGTACTATTAATTTTTCTTTTTTTTCTAAATAAAATAATTTTTTTAGTTATTTTTCTAGCATAACGTTCTTCACCATATTTTTTAATAACATATAAAATATCTTTTTTTTTTGCATAATTTATTCAATTTTTAGCACTAATACCATAATTTCTATTCATACGCATATCTAAAGGACTATCTTTAGAAAAAGAAAAACCTCTATTAGAACTATCTAATTGTCAAGAAGATATACCTAAATCAAATATAATTCCATTAATTTTACGATATAAATGTATTTTTCTAACATAATTTTCAATATTTATAAAATTACTATTAATAATACTTAAACGAGTATCATTTATATTTTTAGAATTTATTAAAATAGATTCATAATCAACATCAAATGAAAATAATCGACCATCTCTAGATAAATTTTTTAATATTTCTAAAGAATGATTTCCATTACCAAAAGTACAATCTATATAAATACCATTTTCTTTAATATTTAAAAAATATTTTATTTTATCTAAAAAAGCTGAATAATATTGCCTAAACATAAATATATCAAATATAATTTAATTTATATAATAACACAATTAAATTTTATAAAAAAATAAATTTAATATAATATAAATAAATATTTAAATATGAATAAAAAAATTATAATAGCAAATTTAAAATTAAACGGTAATGTAAAATACATCAAAAAATATATAGAAATATTAAAAAAATATACTTATATTAATCAAAAATATCGTATTTTAATAGCACCACCAATATTATATTTATATTTATCTAATTTAATAATTAAAGAAAGTCAAATAAAATTAGTATCTCAAAATATAGATAAAAATATTTCTGGTTCATTTACAGGAGAAATATCAGGTGAAATGCTTAAAGACATAAATATAAAATATGTAATCATAGGTCATTCAGAAAGAAAAAAATATCATAAAGAAAATAATATAGATATATTAAATAAAATAATTATTGCTAAAAAATTTAATATAAAACCTATAATATGTATAGGCGAAAATATACAAGATTATGAAAATAAAAAAAGTAAAAAAATATGTAAAAAACAAATAAAATTTTTAATTAAAAACAATAATATTAATATATTAAAAAATACTATTTTAGCTTATGAACCTATTTGAGCTATAGGTACAGGTAAAAATGCTAATATAAAACATATAAGTAAAATACATAAATATATTATTAAATATATTACATCTATAAATAAAAATATTATTAAAAAAATTAAAATAATTTATGGTGGATCAATAAATAAAAAAAATATTTATAATATTATAAATAATAAATATATTGATGGATTACTAATAGGTAAATCATCTTGAAAAATTGAAAATTTTATTAAAATATTAAATATCATTGAATAAAACATGAATAAATTTAAAATTATAGGACCTTCAAAAATTGAAGGTGAAATAAAAATATCAGGATCAAAAAATTCAGCATTACCTATATTATTTTCTTCCTTATTAACAAAAGAAGATATAAAAATAAAAAATATTCCTAATATTAAAGATATAGATATCACCTTAAAATTATTCAAAAAAATAGGAGTTTTAATAAAAAAAAAAAAACCTTTAATATTAAATAATCAAAATATAAAAAATATTAATTTACCTTATAAATTAATTAACAAAATTAGAGCATCAATATGATTAATAGGACCTATGTTAATAAAATTTAAAAAAGTTAAAATATATACTCCAGGAGGATGTAATATTGGTAAAAGACCTATAAATTTACATTTATATGGATTAAAAAAATTAGGTGCTAAAATAAAATTAAAAAATAATTTTATCAAAATAAAAATCAAAAATAAAAAACTAATACCCAATACTATAAAATTACCTCAGGTAAGCGTTGGAGCCACAATTACTATTATTATAGTTGCAACATTAATATCTGGTATAACAACAATAAAAAATTCTGCTATAGAACCAGAAATTATAGACACAATAAATTTTTTAAATACCTTAGGAGCTAATATAAAACATAAAAATAATACTATTATTATATCTGGAGTAAAAAAATTACATGGAGGTATATATAAAATTATACCAGATAGAATAGAAACAGGAACTTATTTAATAGGATCTTTAATATCTAAAGGAAAAATAATTTGTTATAATACAAATCCAAATTTATTAAGATACGTTTTAAAAAAATTAAAAGTTTCAGGAGCTGAAATTAAAACAGGAAATGATTTTATTAAATTAAATATGCATAAAAGACCTAAAGCAATAAATATAAAAACATTACCTTATCCTAATTTTCCAACAGATTTACAACCACAATTTACTGTATTAAATATATTAGCTAAAGGTAAATCGATAATTACAGAAAATATATTTCCAAATAGATTTAATCATGTAAAAGAATTAATTAAAATGGGAGCTAAAATTAAAATAAAAAATAATCAAATTATATGTAAAGGAATACAAAAAATATTTGGTACAACAATATATGCAAAAGACTTAAGATCTGCTGCAAGTTTAATTATAGCAGCATGTGTTGCTTATGGAACAACTATTATAAAAGATATAAATTTTATATATAGAGGATATGAAAATATAGAAAAAAAATTAAATAATTTAGGGATTAAAATATATAAAATATAAAAATAATAATTATAAATATTTAAAGTAATTAATATATTTAAGTAAAATTAAAATTAATTTTATTAAAACGTTTTTTAAAATTATCTAATCTTCCTTTAGAATTAGATATTTTTTGTTTACCAGTATAAAATGAATGACATTTATAACAAACATCTACATTAAAATCTTTACTTAAAGTTGAATATATTTTCATTACATTATTACAAGAACAAGATATTGTTAATAAATTCATATTAGGATGCGTATTTTTTTTCATATCAATACCTTTGAAATTAATAATATATATATTATCATGTTAATACTTAAAATAATACTTCCTATACAAAATATAAAAAAATTAATTTATTATACAAAATACAATAAAAAAATATCAATAGGTACAAGAGTAATTGTACCACTAAAAAATAAAAAAATAATTGGAATAATAATAAATATATATAAGAAAATAGTAAACAAAAATAATATAAAAATAAAAAAAATTATTAAAATAATAGATAAAAAAAAAATAATTAATTTAAATTGAATAAATTTTATTAAAATATGTACTGAATATTATCAAATTCCATTTAATAAATTCTTATTTTATATAATACCAAAATATATTAAAAAAAAAAAAAATATATGTATATATAAAAATAAAAAAAAAAAAAAAAAAATAAAATATACAAAAAAAAAATATAAAAAAAAAAAAATAAAAAAAAAATATAAAAAAATAATTTATAAAATATACAAACAAAAGAAAATATGATTATTAATGACTAATTTTAAAAATAGAATTAATTTATATATAAATATAATAAAAAAAAACATTCAAAATAATTTTCAAATATTATTTTTAGTACCAGAAAATAGATTAATTAAAAAAATTAAAAAATATATTAGAAAAAAAATTTTTACTAACATAGAAATAATTAACTCTAAAATATGTAAAAGAAAAAAAACAAAATTATGAAATAAAAGTTTAAAAAATAAAATATCTATAATAATAGGAACTAGATCAGCTATATTTACTCCTTTTAATAAATTAAATTTAATAATAATAGAAGAAGAACATAGTGAATATTATAAAGAAAATAATTTTTTTCTTTATAACACTAAAAATATAGCTTTATTAAGATCGAAAATAGAAAATATACCTGTAATATTAGGATCATTAACACCATCATTAAAAAGTTTTTATAAATATAAAAAAAATATATATAAACTTATTAAAATAAATCATCAAAAATATAAAATAAAATATAAAATTTTCGATATAAATAAATTTAAAAATAAATTAATTTTTTTTTTAAGAAATATTTTAAATAAATATATAAAAAAAAAAAAAAAAATATATATATATACAAATATAGACGGTTATTCTTGATTAATATGTAAATATTGTAAAAAAATACAAATATGTTATATATGTAATAATAAATATATATTATATAAAAAAAAAAATAAAATTATATGTTATAAATGTAACATAAAAAAAAAAATTAAAAAATGTTCTAAATGTAAAAAAAATATATTTAATACATATGGAATAGGTACAAAAAAAATTAAAGAATATTTAATTAAAATATTTCCTTTAGTTAAAATTAAAATTTTAAATCCAAAAAAACAAAAAAAATATAAAAAACAAATATTAATTTCAAACAAATTAATTTTAAATATTAAAATACCTAAACCAAATTTAATAATTATATTAAATATAGATTGAATTTTACATTCTAAAAATTATAAAATTATAGAAAAGTTTATTAGAATATATACATTATTTACAGAAAAAAATTATATAAATAAAAAACAAAAAATATTTTTTATTACTAAATATCCTAATAATAATATTTTTAAATATTTTTCAAAAAATACAAATTATGAAAAAAATATAAAAAAAATTTTAAAAGAAAGAAAATTAATTAATTATCCACCTTATGTACATGAATCTTCTATATATATAGAATATAAAAATAATAATATATATAAAATATATAAAACAATGAAATTATTTTCTAAAAAGTATAAATACATTAATATAACTAAACCTATATTAATTAAAAAAAAAAAAAAAAATTTTTGACAAATTATAATTTTAAGTAAATTTTATAAAGATTTATTTAAATATATTTATAAAATAAAAAAAAAAAATAATAAAACAAAATTTAAAATAGATATAGATTATAATGAATAAACATATTAAAAACATTGTGTTTTATTTGGTAAACAAGATATAATACAAACTTGTTTAATTAAACCTTTAGGAAATAATTTATATAAAAAAAAACTATCAATTTTTTTATTAAATTTATTTTTAAACTTTTCATTTAAAAAAATTAATAATTTTCTTACACTAGGTAATATTTTATACTTAAAATAAAAAAATCTATAATAATAAATTATTATTCAATGAATATATTTTAATTTAATATTAAATTTATAAGCTAAACTAATAGCTATATCTTTACTTCAAAATTTTATTTTCATATACTAATTGTAATATCAATATAATAAAAATAACAAATATTTCAATCTAAAATGCCTGAATTACCAGAAGTAGAAACTATAAAAAAAGAATTAAAAGAAATTATTTTAGGAAAAAAAATTATTAAAGTAAATATATATACAAAAAAATTAAAATATAAAATACCTAAAAAAATTAAATTTATATGTAAAGAAACTATAACAAAAATTAAAAGATATTCTAAATATATATTAATTAAAACAAATAAAAATTATATCTTAATTCATTTAGGTATTTCAGGAAATATACTAATATTAAATGAAAATATTAAAAAAAAAAAACATGATCACTGAGATTTTATATTAGATAATAATAAAATTATAAGATATAATGATATAAGAAAATTTGGTTTTTTACTCTTATTTAATTCTAAAAAAAAAATAAATAAGATAATTTCTAACTTAGGACCAGAACCATTAAAAAAAAATTTTAATCCAAAATATTTATTTAAAATAACTTCTAAAAAAAAAATATGTATTCATAATTTAATTATGAATAATAAATTTGTTTCTGGTATAGGTAATATATATGCAAATGAAAGTTTATTTTTATCTAAAATTATTCCATATAGAAAATCTAATACTTTAAATTTCAATGAAATAAAAAAATTAGTTTTAAATATAAAATTAATACTCAAAAAATCCTTATTTTATAAAGGTACTACGATAAGAAATTTTAAAAATATTAATAATAACTATGGTTTTTTTCAAAACAAACTTAAAATTTATCAAAAATCGGGAAAAAAATGTTATACATGTAAAAAAATAATAAAAAAAGTTAAAAAATACGGAAGAAGTCTATATTTTTGTAAAAAATGTCAAAAATAAATTTTTATAATATAAATTTACTTAAATCTTCATTTACAAAAGAATTATCTAATTTAGATTTAACATAATTATAATCTATTAAAATAGATTTACCTTTATATTCGTTTGCTCTATAAGAAATATCTTCCATTAATTTTTCTAATACTGTATGTAATCTTCTAGCACCTATATTTTCTGTATTTTCATTTATTTTTCAAGATATATCCGCTAAACATTTAATACCATCATTAGTAAATATAACATCTACTCCCTCAACATTTAATAAAGCTTTATACTGAGAAGTAATAGAAATATTAGGTTCTACCAATATTCTTTCAAAATCATTAGAAGTTAAAGCCTTTAATTCTACTTTAATAGGTAATCTACCTTGTAATTCTGGAATTAAATCACTAGGACTACAAAATTGAAAAGAACCAGATGCTATAAATAAAATATAATCTGTTTTAACTACTCCGTATTTAGTAGAAACAGTACATCCTTCTACTAAAGGTAATAAATCTCTTTGTACTCCTTCTCTAGATATACCAGAATCAGAAGAAGATTCACCTCTTTTACAAACTTTATCAATTTCATCTATAAATACTATACCTTGCTGTTCCACTAAATCTATAGCTTTACGTTTTAAATCATCAAAATTAATTAATTTAGCAGATTCTTCTTCTATTAATAAACTCATAGCATCTTTAATTCTCAATTTACGAACTTTTTTTCTTTGACCACTTATATTTTGAAATATAGATTGTAACTGATTAGTCATATCTTCCATACCTGGAGGAGACATAATTTCAATTCCAAAACTAGGAGAAGAAATATTTATTTCAATTATTTTATCATCTAAATTACCATTACGTAATTTATTTAAAAATATATCTTTTACTATTTTATATTGATTCAAATCTTTTTTATCTATATTTTTATTATTAGATAATAAAATATCTACTATACGTTCTTCAACAATTTTTTTTGCTTTAAATATATTAATTTTCATAGATTGAATTTTAATCATTTTTATAGCATAATCTACTAAATCTCTTATTATAGAATCAACTTCCTTACCTACATAACCCACTTCAGTAAATTTTGTTGCTTCAACTTTAATAAAAGGAGAATTACTTAATTTAGCTAATCTACGAGCTATTTCAGTTTTACCTACACCTGTAGGACCTATCATTAAAATGTTTTTAGGAGTAATTTCACTACGAAAATCATCATTTAATTGCATTCTACGCCATCTATTTCTTAAAGCTATAGCTACAGCTTTTTTAGCATTATCCTGACCTATAATAAATTTATCTAATTCATATACAATTTCTTGAGGAGTCATTTCAGTATACATAATAAAACACCATTTATTTAATAAAAATATTAATAACTTAATTCTTTAATAGTAAAAATATGATTTGTATATAAACATATATCTGCAGATATAGATAAAGATTTTTTTACTACACTACGAGCATCTAAATCAGTATTTTCTAATAAAGCTCTTGCTGAAGCTAAAGCATAAGATCCACCACTACCTATAGCAATTAAATTATTTTCTGGTTGAATAATATCTCCACTACCAGAAATAATTAAAGAATATTTGATATCAGTTATAGCTAATAATGCTTCTAATTTTCTTAAACTATGATCTGTTCTTCAATCTTTAGCTAATTCTACAGCAGATTTAATTACATGACCCTGATACATTTCTAATTTTTTTTCAAAATATTCAAACAAAGTAAAAGCATCTGCTGTACCACCAGCAAAACCAACAAGAATTTTATTATAATACAATTTACGAACTTTTTTAACATTACTTTTCATAACTGTATTACCAAAAGTAGCTTGTCCATCTCCGCCCATAACAACTATGTTTTTTTTTCTAACACTTAATATAGTAGTCACAATAAACCTATTAAATAATATTATTAATTAAATAAATTTAAGTATATAAATTAATTATTTTGTAAAATAAACTTTAATTTTTTCATAGCATTTTTTTCTAATTGACGAATTCTTTCTGCTGAAATATTATAATATAATGCTAATTTTTTTAAAGTAATTTTTTTGTCATTATATAATCATCTAGATTTTATAATATGTTTACTTCTGTTATCCAAATAACCTAAAGCTTTTTTTAATCTTTTAATATTATATTTTCTTAAATTAATTCTTTCAAAATCACAACTAAAATTAGAACATTTATCTAATATAAAAGAAGAAAAAGATGGATAAAAAAAACTATCTTTTTTATCAATCATTAAATCTTTAGAAAACATACGATATTCCATATCTCTTACATCTTTTTTAGATACACTAAATTTACGTGCAACAATTTTAATCTCCTTATTATTAAATCAACCATTTTTTTTTTTCATTTTTCTCAAATTGAAAAATAATTTACGTTGAGATTTAGTAGTAGCAATTTTAACTATTTTTCAATTTTTTAAAATATATTCATGTATTTCAGCTTTTATTCAATAAATAGCAAAAGATATAATTCTAACACCATAAAACGGATTAAATTTTTTTACTGCTTTCATTAAACCAATATTACCTTCTTGAATTAAATCAGCTTGATGTAAACCATAACCAGAATAATTTTTAGCTATATGTACTACAAAACGTAAATGATAAAGAATTAATTCTTTAGCAGAATCTAAATCACCACAGTAATAAAAACGATTAATTAATTGATATTCTTTTTCTAAAGATAAAATTGGTCAAGAATTTACCTTATATATATAAGAACTTAATCTACCATTAAATATTTTAAAATTAGTAACATTAACTTCCATATAAAATATTATAAAATAAAATTATAAACATTACATATATTATAAACCATATTATAATAAATAAAAATTAAATTTAAATTAAATATTAATATTATATGAAATATAAAAATTATACTAAAATAATTTCTGGAAAATTTAAGGGAACAAAAATTAAAATTTTAAAAAATAAAAATATTAGACCAACATTATGTACAATTAGAAAAACATTATTTGATTGATTAAATCCTTTTATAAAAAAAAGCAAATGTTTAGATTGTTTTGCTGGAAGTGGAATATTAAGTTTAGAAGCAATATCAAGAAAAGCTAAACATGTAACCTTAATAGAAAAAAAATATCAAATTAGTCAAAATATTATAAAAAATTTTCAAAAAATTAAAATTAAAAATTATTCTATATTTAATATAGATATAAAAACTTGATTAAAAAAAAATAAAAAAAAATTCAATTTAATATTTATAGATCCACCATACAAAAAAAATATTAACGATATTATTAAATTAATGATAGAAAAAAATATATTTAAAAAAAAATCTCTTATATATCTTGAAACATATAAAAAAAACAAACTAATTAATATTCCAAACAATTGATTTTTATATAAAAAAAAAAAAACACAAAATATTAAATATAAACTATTTATTAAAATATAATTTAATAATTAACAAAATAATTTTAAACAATCATTTAAAAATAATTTACCTTTAGAAGTTAAATATAAAAATTTTTGACTACTCTTATAAACTAAATATTTTTTTTTAATTGCTAATTTAACTTTATTTTGAATTAATTTAAAACTTAAACCTGTATAAATATTAAAATCTCTTATATACAAAGGAAATAATAATCTTAATCTACATATAAAATATTCACATATTATATCTTCTATAGATAAAAGATATTTTTTTTCTATATATAAACCATTTATATAAGAATTAAAATTTCTATTTTTTACTATTCTATATACAGAATTAGATTTTAAAATAGTTATTTTACTATGTGAACCACAACCTATACTTAAATAATCTCCAAAATATCAATAATTCATATTATGTAAACAAAAAAATAATTTTTTTTTTGTATAAGAAGATATTTCATATTGAAAATATCCATTTTCTTTAAGAATTTTTTTACCTAAAAAATACATTTTATCTACTTCAGAAAAATTAATATTTTTATAAAAAATATTATAATACTTAGTATTTTTTTCAAGACTTAATTCATATCATGATAAATGAGGAATATTAAATTTTACTATATAATTAATATCTTTTAAAACACTATTAATATTTTGATAAGGTAAACCATATATTAAATCTACACTAAAATTATTAAAATAATAACTAACATTATTAAGTACTCTTACTATATCATTAAAATTATAATTTCTTTTTATAATTTTTAAAATATTATCATCAAAACTTTGTATACCTATAGATAATCTATTAATACCCAATTTATAATAATTAAATATTTTAAATAAATTTAAATCTGAAATATTAGCTTCTAAAGTTATTTCTAAATTTTTCTTACAAGGAAAATTTAAAATAATATTTTCTAATAAAAAACTAATATTAGTTATATTTAAAATACTAGGAGTTCCTCCACCTATATATATACTATTAATATATCTAGAATCACTTTTAAAAAAAAAATCTCTTTTCAAATCTTTTAATATAGATATAATATATTTATTTATATCTATATATTTATAATTAGTAAAGCTTAAAAAAGAACAATAAGGACATTTACTAATACAAAATGGTATATGTATGTATAAACTTATTGGTAACATAATTTATTTTAATTCACTATTAAAATTATATAATTAAATTTATAATCAAATATTATTTAAATAATTAATCTTTAAAACATGAAAAATACTAAAAAAAATAATATAAAATTTTCATCTTATAAAATTCCACCTTATTCTATAGAAGCAGAACAATCTGTAATAGGTGGTTTAATGTTAGATAATGATAAATGAGAAAACATTTATGAAATAATAAATTATAAAGATTTTTTTCAAAAATCACATCAAATAATTTTTTTAGAAATGCAAAATTTATCTAAATTATATAAACCTATTGATTTAATAACATTATCAGAATCATTAAAAAAAAACAAATATTTAAAATTAATTGGTGGATTTAATTATTTAGCGCAAATTTCTCAAAATATACTAAACATAACTAATATTATAGATCATGCTAAAATTATAAAAGAAAAATCTACTATTAGAAAAATAATTAAAATAGCTAATGAAATTATTACAACAAGTTTTAATTTAGAAGGTAAAAATAGTAAAGATTTAATAGATTTAGCAGAATCTAAAATATTTAAAATATCAGAGAAAGAATTAAATAAAACATTAGGACCACAAAATATATCAAATATAATTAAAAAAACTAAAAAAAAAATTAAAAAACTTTATAAATATCCAAGTACAGAAATTACAGGAATAGATACAGGATATATAGATTTAAATAAAAAAACTTTTGGTTTACAAAAATCAGATTTAATAATAATTGCTGCAAGACCATCTATGGGTAAAACTACCTTTGCTATGAATATTTGTGAAAATATAGCAATGTCACAAAAAAAACCCATATTAATATTTAGTTTAGAAATGCCATCTGATCAAATTATGATAAGAATAATATCTTCTTTATCTAGAGTAAATCAAAATAAAATTAAAACTGGAAAATTAAATAATGAAGATTGATCTAGAATATCAAGTACAATTAACATTTTAAAAAAAAAAAAAAATATATTTATAGATGATTCATGTACACTTACACCTACAGATGTAAGATCTCGAACAAGAAAAATATACAAAGAAAATAAAGGACTAAGTTTAGTAATGATAGATTATTTACAATTAATGAAATCATCATCATATCTAGATAATAGAGCTTTAGAAATTGCTGATATATCTAGATCATTAAAATTATTAGCAAAAGAACTTAAAATACCTATAATAGCTTTATCTCAACTTAATAGATTATCTGAACAGAGATTAGATAAAAGACCAGTCAATTCAGATTTAAGAGAATCTGGTTCTATAGAACAAGATGCAGATTTAATAATGTTTATATATAGAGATGAAGTATATAATGATAACTCATCTATGAAAGGTATAGCTGAAATTATTATAGGTAAACAACGTAATGGTCCTACTGGGACTATACATTTAGTATTTAATGGTCAAATATCTAGATTTGATAATTATGCACCTAATGAATATAAATAATATAAAAATTTAAAATTATAAAAGTATATATATTTTTAAATATATTTATTTTATAATAAACTTATTTAGTAAAAATTAGATTAATTTAATAAAGTTAATATTAAACATAAAATTATGGCCAGTAAAGGAATTAATAAAGTAATTTTAATAGGTAATTTAGGTCAAAATCCTGAAACTAGATATACATCTAATGGAAATACTGTAACTAATTTAAATATAGCAACATCAGAAATATGAAAAGATAAAGATACAGGAAAAAATAAAGAAAAAACAGAATGACATAAAATAGTATTATTTGGTAAACTAGCAGAAATAGCAGCAGAATATTTAAAAAAAGGATCACAAATTTATATAGAAGGATCATTAAAAACAAGAAAATGACAAGATAAAAATGGAAATGACAGATATACTACAGAAATAGTAGTAGGTATAAATGGAACAATGCAAATGTTAGGAACAAAAAAACATAATATAGAAAATAAAAATAATAAAAAAAATAAAAATTTAAATACTAAAAATAAAGAAGATACATCAAATGATTTATCAATAGATTTCGATGATATACCATTTTAATATAATTTAGTATTACTATTTCGATTAAAAAAAAAATGACTGAAATATTTGGAAAATTATTTAAAAAATCAATTAAAAAAAATAATATTAAACAAGGTTCTATAATTAAAGGTAAAATAATAGATATAGATCATAAAAATGTAGTAATAGATTCTGGACTAAAATCAGAATCATATATTCCTATAGAACAATTTAAAAATTCTAAAGGAAAAATAAATATTAAAGTTAATGACAATATTGAAGTATTAGTAGATAATATTTCAGGTGGATATGGAGAGACTATTTTATCTAGAGAAAAAGCTCAAAAATATAAATCATGATTAAATATAGAAAAATCATATAAAAAATCAACAATAATTAAAGGAACAATAAGTGGTAAAGTAAAAGGAGGTTTAACTGTAGATATAAAAGGAATAAAAGCATTTTTACCCGGATCTTTAATAGATGTAAAACCAATAAAAGATTATTCAGAATTAGAAAATAAAAAATTAGAATTTAAAATAATTAAATTAGATAAAAATAATAATAATATAGTAATTTCTAGAAAAGCAGTTATTTTAAGTGAAAATAATTTTGAAAGAGAAAAATTAATAAAAGATATTTATGAAGGTTTAATATTAGAAGGAATAGTAAAAAATTTAACAGATTATGGAGCATTCATAGATTTAGGAGGATTAGATGGATTATTACATATAACAGATATAGCATGGAAAAGAGTTAAACATCCTAATGAAATATTAAAAATAGGAGAAAAAATAAATGTTAAAATAATTAAATTTGATAAAGAAAAAGTAAGAGTTTCATTAGGATTAAAACAATTAACTAAAGATCCATGAAAAAATATAGATAAAAAATATCCTATAAAAAGTAAAATAAAAGGTAAAATTACTAATTTAACTGATTACGGATGTTTTATAGAAATTGAAGAAGGTATAGAAGGATTAGCTCACATATCTGAAATAGATTGAAAAAATAAAAATATTAATCCATTTAAATTATTTAATATAGGCGAATCTATAAAAGCTATAATATTAAATATAGATAAAAAAAAACGTAGAATTTCTTTAGGTATTAAACAATGTAAACCTAATCCATGAATAGATTTTAATAAATCTTATAAAATAGGTGATATTGTTTATGGAACTATAAAATCAATAACTGACTTTGGAATATTTTTAAAATTAAATAAAAATATAAATGGTTTAATACATACATCTGATATATCTTGAAATCAAAATAGTGATATAAAAAAAAAATATAAAAAAGGTGATAATATTAAAGTTTGTATATTACAAATAGATATTGAAAAAGAAAGAATATCTTTAGGTATTAAACAACTAACTGAAGATCCAATTAATAAATATATTAAAATTCAGAAAAATAATACCTTTATAAAAACTAAAATTATTAGTATAGAAAAAAATATTATAAAAGTTTTAGTAGAAGAAGGAATAAAAGGATATATAAATTATAATTCTGATAAAATAAAAAAAAAAATTAAAATAAATAATTTAATAATTACAAAAATAAATAATATAGATTTTAAAAAACGTATACTTTATTTAAATATATATAAAAAAATTAAAAAAGATAAATATAATAAAAAAAATAAAAACAATAATTGTTTTAATACAATGTTAGAAGCATTTAAAATAGCTAAATTAAAATAACATGAAAATTAACTTAAATTTTATAATTAAAAATATAAATATAAAATATAAAATATCTAAAAAAAAAAAAATATTATTTTAAAAGAATTTATTAATTTTATTAAAAAAAAAATTAATAAAAAAAAAATTAAAATAAATAATTTTGGATATTTCAATATATATAAAAAAAATATTAAAACAAATAATAAATTTAAAAAAAATAAAATTAAAAAAATAATTATACCTTATTTCAAATGTAGTAAAAAAATAATTTCTATTTTAAATAGAAAAAATTAAATATAATCTTTATATAAAAAATTTTCAAAATCAGAAAAATATAAAAATTTATTTAAATTATAAGAAAAATATATTAATTTTTTTCTAAAACATGATGCATTTTTAATACCTTTAAATATGTATATAACATGTTTAATAATATTTATAGGATTAGTATTATATAAATTTACTTCTTTTAAAATATATAAATATAATTTAAAAAAAATTAATCTTAACTTAATATTAATTTTATTTTTACAAAAAAAAATTCTATTTGTATCATTTAAATTTAAACTTAATATTTTTTTTCTATCTTTTAAATAATTATTTATATCAAATAAAATCAATGGATTAAAATAAATACCTCTACCTAACATAACTCCATCTACATAATTTAAATGATTATCTATATCAATTAAATTATTTAAATTACCATTTAATATTATATTTAAATGAGGTAAATCCTTCTTTAATTTATAAACATAATCATAATTTAAATTAGGTAAATTTAAATTTAATTTAGTTGAAAAATTATTTTTTAATATACTTCTAGCATGAATAATAAATAATTTACATTTAGTAAATAATGAAATATTACCTAAAAAATCTAATAAATCATTATAAGAATAATTATAATTAATTCTATGTTTTACAGAAATTTGAATACCATTTGATCCTAAACTTAAAGAATTAATACAATTTATAGTATGTTTAATATTAGACATTAAATAAAAACCCATATTACCAAAATAAGAACTTTTTGAAGGACAACCTAAATTAAAATTAATTCCAGAATAATTTAAATTTTTTACAATTTTAGCAGATTTATATAAATGATAACAATTATTACCTATAAATTGAATAAATACTGGTACATTATTAATGTAATTAAAAAAATTTATTTTTTTATAATTTTTAATAAAATATGAACTATATATCATACCAGTATATAAATTTATATTATTAGTAAAAAGACTATAAAAATATCTACAATGTTTATCTGTATAATTATATAAAGGAGCAACTGAAAATTTTTTCAACATAATTTAACTAATAATTATAATTAATAAATTTTATTCCATTCATATATTTTAATAAAACTTTAGGAATTTTTATAATCCCTGTGTCTACTTGATAATTTTCTAATATAGCAACTAATATTCTACCAACAGCTAAACCAGAACCATTTATAATATGAACAAAAATATTTTTATTTAATTTTATATCTTTATAACGAGAATTTATTCTTCTTGCTTGAAAATCACATGTATTTGAACAAGAAGAAACTTCTATATAAGATTTATCTATAGGAGACCAAACTTCCAAATCATAAGTTTTAGAAGAACTAAAACTCATTAATCCACTACATAATAAAACTTTACGATAAGGTAAATCTAATAATTTAAGAATTTTTTCTGCATCATTAGTCAATTCTTCTAAAAAAAACATAGATGAATCTGGTTTAACTATTTGTATTAATTCAACTTTATCAAATTGTTTTAATCTAATTAAACCTCTATTATTTTTACCATAAGATTTTGATTCATATCTAAAACAAGGTGTATTAGCAACTAATTTTATAGGTAAATCATTTTCTTTTAAAATTTTATTTTTAAATAAATTAACTAAAGAAACTTCAGAAGTAGGAATTAATGCATAATTATTTTTTTTTTTATTTTTAGAATTAACATAAAATAAATTACTAGAAAATTTAGGTAATTGACCAGTACCATATAAAGAATTTTTATTAACTATATAAGGTACATAAACTTCAGAATAATTATTTTTTATAGTATGTATATCTAACATAAACTGAGATAAAGCTCTATATAAAAGAGCAATACTATTTTTCATAATTACA
This sequence comes from Candidatus Stammera capleta, assembly GCA_015140255.1. Lineage (GTDB taxonomy): Bacteria > Pseudomonadota > Gammaproteobacteria > Enterobacterales > Enterobacteriaceae > Stammera > Stammera capleta_E. Next base: position 45,376 of record CP043993.1, read on the forward strand.
AAACCAGAACCACTAATATTACTTGCATCAGTAAAATCTAAATTGTTTGTTAATTTACCAAATTTAATATGATCCATAATTTGAAAGGAATATTTTTTTATAACACCTCAATTATAAATAATAACATTATAATTATCTTTATTACCTATAGGAACATCTTTATAAGGAATATTAGGAATACTAAATATAATTTTTCTTAAAAAAAGTAAATTTCTATCTAATATTTTTTTTCTAAATATAATATTAACTTTAAAAAATTTAATATTTTTTTTTAAAAAAAAAATCTTTTTATTTTTAGAAGAAAAAAATTTTTTAGTAAAAAAGTTGTGTTTTGATTTTAATAATTCAATTTCAAATTTTAAATATTTATTTTTATTATATAAATAATTTAATTTTTTAAAATCTAATTTAGTAATATAATTACCTAATTTTTTATACAACAAATGATAATTATTTAATAAAAATTTAATATCTAACATAAATTACTATTATTAAACCTATAATAAATATATAATACAATTTTAAAAACTAGTATAATAATTATACTATATTTAATAGAAATACTATTAATAATATTAAATAAATATGAAAAAAATAGAAAAAATTATTATTATAGGATCAGGACCTGCTGGATATACAGCATCAATATATGCAGGTAGATATAATTTAAAACCCATATTAATTACCGGATATAACGAAGGAGGTCAAATAACTAAATCAAATAAAATAGAAAATTGACCAGGAGAATTTAATAATATTACAGGTATTAAATTAATGCAAAATATAAAAAAACAAGCAATAAAATTTAATACAAAAATTATAAATGATAAAATAATAAATTTAAATTATAATGATAAAATAATAACTTTACAAGGAGAAAAAAAAAAATATTTTTGTCTAACATTAATAATTGCTACAGGATGTAAACCTAAAAAACTTAATTTAAATAAAGAAAAAAAATTATATGGTAAAGGAATTTCCACATGTTCTGTATGTGATGGTTTTTTATATAAAAACAAAAATATAGCAGTAGTAGGAGGAGGTAATAGTGCAGCTGAAGAATTACTAAATTTATCAAAAATAGCAAAAAAAATTTTTCTTATACACAGAAGAAAATTAACATCAGAAAAATATTTAATTAAAAAAATTAAAAAAAAAATAAAAAAAAAAAAAATAATATTTTATAAAAAATATAAAATAATTAAAATACATGAAAAAAATAATTTTTTAAATAAAATTACTATTAAACATTTAAAAAAAAAACAAAAAAAAAAGATTAAAATAAAAGGATTATTTATTACTATAGGATATATTCCTAATACAAAAATATTTAAAAAAAAGATTAAATTAGATAATCAAGGATATATAATTACAAATTATAAAAAATCTAAATATATATCTATGACTAATATTAATGGAATATTTGCAGCAGGAGATGTAATAAATAATAAATTTAAACAAGCTATAACTTCATCAGCATCTGGATGTATAGCAGCTATGGAAGCTAAAAAATATCTAGAAAAAATAAATAAAAAAATATGACTAAAGAAAAAAATATTGAAATTCAAGGAACAGTAATAGAAACACTACCTAACACTATGTTTAAAATAAAATTAGATAATGGACATTTAATAATAGGACATATATCTGGTAAAATGAGAAAAAATTACATTAGAATCCTTACAGGAGATAAAGTTGTAGTAGAATTAACTCCATATGATATTAATAAAGGAAGAATTATTTTTCGTAATAATAAATAATTAAATAAAGGTAAAATAAATTGTATTTTTATAAAAATCATAAAACTAGAGAATTAGCTTTACAAATAATGTATTCTTGTGAAATATCAAAAATAAAAAAAATAAAAAATAAAATTAAAGAATTTAAATTAATAAAATCAAGTATATTTAAAAATATTAATTTAAATTATTTATATAAAATATTATATGGTATTAAAAAAAATAAAAAATATATTAAAAAAATAATTTTTTTAAACTTATCTTCTAAAAAAACATATATAGCAAAAATTGAATTTTTTATTTTAAATATTGCTATATATGAACTAAAAATAAATAAAAAAATACCTTATAAAATAATAATTAATGAAAGTATAAAATTAGCAAAAAAATTTGGATGTAATAATAGTTATAAATTAATTAATAATATTTTAGATAAAATTCATAATGTTTAAAAATTACTTTATAAAATAATTTATTTTAAATAAAATATTTAAAAATATGAAAAATAATTACAATAATAAAAATATAAGTTTATATAGTAAACTTTTAGAAAATAGAATAATTTTTTTAACAGGATATATAGATGATGAATTATCAAATAATATTGTAGCTCAATTACTATATTTAGAGTATAAAAATTATAATAAAGATATATTTATATATATAAATTCTCCTGGAGGAATTATAACATCTGGAATGTCTATATATGACACAATGAAATTCATAAAACCAGATATAAATACTCTATGTATAGGTCAAGCATGTTCTATGGCCGCTATAATATTATCTTCAGGAAAAAAAAATAAAAGATTCAGTTTACCTAATGCTAGAATAATGATACATCAACCTTTAGGTTATTCAAAAGGACAAGCAACAGATATAGAAATACATACAAAAGAAATATTAAAAATAAAAAAAAAAATTACTAGTTTATTATCAAAAAATACTGGACAAACTTTAGAAAAAATCCAAAAGGACACAGAAAGAGATAAATTTTTATCTCCTAAAAAAGCTTTAAATTATGGAATAATAGATAAAATAATTAAAAAAAGAAAATAATTAAATTAAAATATGAAAATTAATAATTTTGAAATATATTGTTCTTTTTGTAAAAAATCTAAATATCAAGTAAAAAAAATCATTGTTAGTAATAAATCATATATATGTAACGAATGTATAAAAAATTTATATAAAATAATTCAAAATAATAATGTTAAAAAAAATATACTTAAAATAAATAAATATAACCCAAAAATAATAAAAAAAAAATTAGATAAATATATTATTGGTCAAAATAAAACTAAAAAAATATTATCTACATGTATATATAATCATTACAAAATAATTAATGAAATAATTAATTATAATAAAAATTTTTTTTCTTATAAATCTAACATATTAATGATAGGTCCTACAGGTAGTGGAAAAACATTATTAGCTAAAACAATAGCAAAAATAATAAATGTTCCAATAGTAATTACAGATGCTACTTCTTTAACACAAGCTGGATATGTAGGAGAAGATGTAGAAAATATATTATATAGATTATTACAAAAATGTAATTTTGATATATCTGTAGCACAAAATGGAATTATTTTTATAGATGAAATAGATAAAATAGCTAAAAAATCAACTAATATATCTATTACTAGAGATGTTTCAGGAGAAGGTGTACAACAATCTTTGTTAAAAATTATTGAAGGAACAATATCTTCAGTACCGAAAATTGGAGGTAGAAAACATCCACAACATGAAAATATACAAATAGATACTACAAATATATTATTTATATGTAGTGGAACATTTAATGGTATTAATAAAATAATTAAAAAGAGATCTAATTATTATAATATAGGATTTTATAATAAATTTAAAAAAAAAAAAAACAAAAAAATTTATACAGAAGATTTAATAAAATTTGGATTTATTCCAGAATTTATAGGTAGATTTTCTATAATAACAAATTTAAATAAATTAAATAAAACAGATTTAAAAAAAATATTAATAGAACCAAAAAATTCAATAATTAAATATTATAAAAATCTATTTAAAATGTATAATACAAAATTAATATTTACTGAAAAATCTTTAGACCAAATAGTAAAAAAAGCTTTTAAAAAAAATACTGGAGCTAGAGGATTAAAAAATATTATAGAAGATATATTAATAGATTTAATGTATAATATACCTTCAATAGAAGGTTTAAAAAAAATAATAATAAATAAAAATATTATTAATAAAAAAACAAAACCTAAAATTATAAAAATTTAATTCTAATAAAAGGTGAAATATATGCATTTAAAAAGATCTCATAAAAATATTGAGATCCTAGTTTTACCATTACGAGATGTAGTTGTATATCCTAACATGATTGTTCCTTTATTTATAGGACGAAAAAAATCTATATTTTGTTTAGAATTATCAATGAAACAAAATAAAAAAATTCTTTTAGTAGCTCAAAAAAAAGCATCTAATGATGAACCAAATATAAATGATTTATTTAAAGTAGGAACAATATCTAATATATTACAAGTATTAAAATTACCTGATGGAACAATTAAAATTTTAGTAGAAGGAACAGAAAGAGCTAAAATAATAGAAATACAAGATAAAGGTAAATATTTCATTGCATTAATTAAAAAAATTAATGAATCTGAAATCAATAAAGAAGAACAAAAAATAATTACTAAAACTTTAATAGATCAATTTGAATTATATATAAAATTAAGTAAAAAAATTCCTATAGAAGTATTAAATTCTTTAAATAATATAAATAATCCTACAAAATTAGTTGATACTATAGCAACTCACATTCCATTAAAACTAAATAATAAACAAAAAATATTAGAATTAATTAATATTAATGAGAGATTAGAATATTTAATAGCTATGATAGAATCAGAAATTAATATTCTTAAAATAGAAAAAAAAATTAGAAATAGAATTAAAAAACAAATGGATAAGAGTCAAAAAGAATATTATTTAAATGAACAAATAAAAGCTATTCAAAAAGAATTAGGAGATGTTAATTCATATAATGAATATGAATTAATTTATAAAAAATTTAAAAAAACTAAAATTCCTAAAGAAATAAAAAAAAAGACAAAAATAGAATTACAAAAACTAAAATTAATGTCTCCCTTATCAGCAGAAGCTACAGTAACAAGAAGTTATATAGATTGAATTATACAAATACCATGATATAAAAAAACTAAGATAAAAAAAAATTTAATTCAAGCTAAAAAAATTTTAGATAAAGACCATTATGGTTTAAATCATGTTAAAGAAAGAATATTAGAATATTTAGCTGTACAGAATAGATCTAATAAAGTTAAAGGACCTATATTATGTTTTATAGGACCACCAGGTGTAGGTAAAACATCATTAGGTAAATCAATAGCTAAAGCTACAGGAAGAAAATATGTTAAAATATCTCTGGGAGGTATTAGAGATGAAGCAGAAATTAGAGGACATAGAAAAACATATATAGGATCTATGCCTGGAAAAATAATTCAAAAAATAACTAAATCTAAAGTTATAAATCCATTATTTTTACTAGACGAAATTGATAAAATATCTTCTGATATAAAAGGTGATCCTTCATCAGCACTTTTAGAAGTTTTAGATCCAGAACAAAATAAAATGTTTAATGATCATTATATAGAAGTAGATTATGATTTATCTAATATAATGTTTATAGCTACTGCTAATTCAGTAAATAATATTTCTTTACCTTTACTAGATCGTATGGAAATAATTAAGTTAGTAGGATATACAGAAAACGAAAAAATAAATATAACCAAAAAATATTTAATTCCAAAACAAATAAAAAATAATTTTTTAAAACCTAATGAAATATCAATAAGTAATAAAGTTATTATAAATATAATTAGAAATTATACTAGAGAACCAGGTGTAAGAAATCTAGAAAGAGAAATATCTAAAATATGTAGAAAATCTGTAAAAAAAATAACAATTAATAAAAGATGTAAATCTACTAAAATTAATTATAAAAATTTAAAAAAATATTTAGGTGTTAAAAAATATAATTATGAAAAAATTAAAAAAGAAAATCCTATAGGACAAGTTACAGGATTAGCTTGAACTGAAACAGGAGGAGAAATTCTAACTATAGAATCTATATGTATTCCTGGAAAAGGTAAATTAATATATACTGGATCTTTAGGAGAAGTAATGCAAGAATCTATTAAAATAGCATTAACTGTAGTTAGAACATTAAGTAAAAAAATAAATATAAATAACGATTTTCATAACAAAAATGATATACATATACATGTACCAGAAGGTGCAACCCCTAAAGATGGACCAAGTGCTGGAATAACAATATGTACTTCAATAATTTCAAGTTTAACTAAAAAAAAAGTAAAATCTAATATAGCAATGACAGGAGAAATAACTTTATATGGTAATATAATCCCTATAGGAGGATTAAAAGAAAAATTACTAGCTGCATTAAGAGGAGGTATTAAAAAAGTTATTATTCCTATAGATAATAGGAATGATTTAGAAGAAATACCTAAAAATATAATTAAAAATATTAAGATATATACTTTTAAAAATATTAAAGAAGTTTTAAATTTATCTTTTAAGGATAAGATATTTAAATAATAAACATATATAATATTATAACACGCTCTACAGGATTTGAACCTGTGACCTACAGCTTAGAAGGCTGTTGCTCTATCCAACTGAGCTAAGAGCGTAATAAAATTATATTATCACTAATATATTTCTAAAGTCAATTATAAAATAATGAACCAAAAAATATTATATGGATATAAATACTTTAAAAAAACAAAAAAAAAAATTAAAAAAAAAATATCTAAATTAAAATCTTTATATAAAAGATCACCCAAAATAGTAATATTTAATATCGGTAATAATGAAATATCTAATATATATATAAAAAAAAAATGTATTAATTTAAATTATGTAGGTATTAAATATAAAATATATGAATTTAAAAAAAACATAACTGAAAAAAAAATAATTAAAAAAATAAAAAATATAAATAAAAATAAAAAAATAGATTGTTTATTAATACAATTACCAATACCAAAACATTTAAATACTAATAAAATAGTTAATAAAATAGATCCTCAAAAAGATGTAGATGGTTTAAATGCTATTAATATAGGTTATTTATCTCAAGGAAATGCTGTAATACATCCTTGTACAGCTTTAGGTATAATAAAATTATTAAAATTTTATAAAATAAATTTAATAAGTTTAAATGCTTTAATAATAGGTACATCTAATTTAATTGGCAAACCAATTAGTATGGAATTAATTAATGAAGGATGTACTGTAACGTTAGCAAATAGTAAAACTACAAACATTAAAAAATATATAAAAAATTCTGATTTACTTATTAGTGCTACAGGAAAATATAATATATTTCCTATTAAATGAATTAAAAAAAATTCTATAATTATAGATGTAGGTATAAATAAAATCAAAAATAAAATTACAGGAGATATAAATTTTAATTCAGCTATAAAAAAAGTAAAATATATAAGTCCAACTCCAGGAGGAGTAGGTTTAATGACTATATCTATATTATTAAAAAATATTGTTCAAATATATATAAAAAATAACCAAGATTAATTAAAATATCACTCTGATGTAAATTTGTTTGTATCTTTTAAAGAAATATTTAATTTATATAATTCATCACGTAACTTATCAGCTATTTTTCATTTATTATTTTTACGAGCCAAATTACGAACTCTTATTAATTTATTTATTCTCTTAATAATTTTAAAATCCAATTTTTTATTTTTTATATTTCTTAAATACATATTAGTATCATCATATAATATACCAATTATATTTGCAAAAAAACGCATTTTAAATGCTAACTTACTGGCTAATAAATTATTTCCAATATTTTTTAATTTATTAATTTCATGCATCATATTAAAAATTAATGTATGTACTTTAGGTATATTAATATCATCATTCATATATTTATAAAATAAATCATCAAAAAAATTAAAACTTAAAAAATCATTTTTATTAAGATAAATATTTAAATTTAAATTATCTAAACATAAATATAATTTATTAATACATATTCTATATTTCTCTAAATCTGAAAAATGAAAATATAAATTTTTTCTATAATGATTAGACATAAAAAAAAAATTTATTATATCTGGATGATATAATTTTAATAAATCAGATAATAAATAAAAATTATTTTTTGATTTAGATAATTTATCACCTTTATTATTTAAAACCATACCTGTATGAATTCAATAATTAGATAAATATTTATTACCATATAAACATTTAGATTGAATAAAATCATTTTCATGATGTGGAAATATTAAATCACAACCTCCACCATGTATATCAATTTTATGATTTAAATATTTATTACTCATTACAGAACAACCTATATGTCAACCTGGTATACCTTTACCTCAAGGAGAATTTCAACCATACATATAACTATTTATATTTTTTTTTCATAATACAAAATCTTTTTTAAAATTTTTTCTTTTTATATTAAAATAAAAAATATTATAATCTGAACAAGATTTTATTCTAAAATAAATATTTCCATCATCAGAAATATAAGCATAATTATTATCAATTAAATTTTTAATCTCACTAATTATTAAATTTATATTATCAGATAATTTAGGTTCTAAAGTAGGATTTTTAAAATTTAAATTACTAAAATTTTTTTGCATACTTAATATCATATTTAATGTTATATCTTTAACAGAAATATTTTTTCGTAATGATTTTTTAATTAATTCAATATCTATATCTGTAATATTACGAACATAATTACATTTATAACCTATATGTTGTAAATATTTAAATAAAATATTAAAAAAACAAAATGTACGTCCATGACCAATATGACAATAATTTGATGCAGTTACACCGCAAACATATATATTAACTAATTTATTAGTGATAGATTTAAATAAATCTTTTCTACCACTAAAAGTATTAAAAATTTTTAACATAAAAAAATATATTATATAATAATTATAAATATTTTAAATATAATTCAAAATGAAAATTAATAAATTTTTTTACAAATATATAATAAAAAAAATACCTAAAAATATATATAAATATATTATATATATAATATCAATATTTTTAAATAAACAAAAAAAAATTATATTTTCAAAAACAAAAAAAATTTTTAAAAATATAATTCTAATGTTAATAACAACACAATTAATTATATTTCTACTAATTAAAATAATAGAAAATATAATTAAATTAATTTTAATTAAAATAAATATTTATAATATAACAATATATATATATATAAACATATTTATAAATTTATTATTATTAATTATAACTATAAAATATCTACTTTATAAAAAAAAAAAATTTTTAAATAAATTTAAAAAAAAAAAAAATAATAATTATTTATTAAAAATTATTCTATTAATATTAATAATTAATTATAAAAAAATTTTAAAATACTTTAAAAAAAAAAATAAATTATAATTAATTTTATAAGCCGGATTCTGTTTAAACAATCATTTATCTAGATTATTAATCACTTAATAACTCAATCGGTTTACCATGATATAAAATATACGTACGGATTAATACATTTTTAAAAAAATATTTTAATATCTAAATTTAACCTTTCTCCAGATGGAGTTTACACATATTTAATATTACTACTAAATATAGTATGCTCTTACCATACTTTTTCACCCTTGCTTTATTATATAAAGCGGTTATTTTCTGTTGCACTTTTCATAAAATTTTCCAGGTATTACCTGGCATCCTATCCTAGGAGTCCGGACTTTCCTCTATAAACAATTATAGCGATTGAAAAATTTAAATTAATAACTTATTTTTTTTTAAAAGGATTTAAAATTTCTTTAAATTTTAAAAAAATTTTACAACCTTTAATTTTTAATTTTTTTATATAAAAATTTATTAAATATCTTTTACAAGTAGAATTTAATAATTTTATTTTATTACCATGAATAATAATTGTAAAAGGATAATATCCCCCAACATGGGCATATTTTAATTTAACTTTTTTTTTTAAATTATTTTCATCATAATAATTATTAATTGCTTTTTTTAAAATTATTGTTAATTTATTACTATTTATTCTTTTTAAAAATATATTTTTATAATTTATAAATAATTTACTAAAAAAACTAAATAAATAATTTTTATTTAAACTAATAGCTGATATAAAATAAATATCTAAATATTTCATAAAATCATATTTAGATAAAATTAATTTTTTATAACTATTAATTTGAAATTTAGTAAAATATTCACATTTATTAAATATCAACACTATTATTTTACCATATTTAAATAAAAAATTTAACAAAATTAAATCATATTTTGTAATACCTATATTAATATCTATTAAATAAAAAACAATTTTAAATTCAAAAATTTTTTTAAAAAAAAATTTTTTATTTCTAATATAGAAATTTTCAGTAAATTTATCTAATCCAGGTGAATCACTAATAATATAATTGATATTTTTGATACTTACAAAACATGTAATAAAATCTTTAGTTGTACCAGAATTTTTAGATACTATAGATCTTTTATGATTAACTATTAAATTCATCAGAGTAGATTTTCCTACATTAGGTTTACCTAAAATAACTACTTTAATAAAATTATTAAAATAATCTTTTTTATATAAATTATTTAAATAATTACTATATTTGTCTAAATTTATACAAAAAAAAATTATTTTTTTAAAAAAAAATATATTTTTTTGTATAAAAATTTTTCTTTTATAGAATATATCATTTAAAAAAAAATATATACTTTTTCTATTATATATAGAAATTGGATATATTAAACTAATACCTAAAGAATAATATTTATATAAATTTAAAGAATAATCTTTAGATAAATCTATTTTATTAACTAATAATATCAACTTTTTTTTTTTTTTAAAAAAAAAATTAGATCAAAAAATGTCATTTTGATCTATTTCTAAAGTAGAATCAATTAATAAACATATTAAGTCAATATTTTTAATAATATTTAAAAAATTTTTATATATAGAATATTGTTTAATTTTAGAATTATTTTTATTATTATCTTTGTTATTTTTTAAAAAATTAATATTAAAACTATCTATACAAATAAAATATTTATCTTTAAATAAAGATAAACCATAATTAAAATCATAAGTAAAATTATTTATTTTATTATCTATAGCTAAACTAGTATTAGTTAATTTATTAAATAAACTAGTTTTACCTACATTAGTATTACCAATTAATAAAATAGTGAACATAAAATTCCAAAATTTATATTAATTACTAAATTAGTAATTATTAATTAATTTTATTATTAATATTATTTAAAAAAAATATTATTATATTTATAATATCTTTATAAAGAACTTTTTTTTGATTATTTAAAATAATATTTTTTACAGTTATATAATTATTATCTAATTCATTTTTATCAATTATAATTAATATACGTGGTTTTAATTTAATAATTTTTAAAATTTTTTTACCTAAATTTTTATATTTTATATGATCATTATATACTTTAATAGAATTAGAAAAATAATTTAGTATTTTTTCTACAATTTTAATACCTAATAATCTACTTTTATTATTAAAAGAAGATAATATATATATATCAATGTAATTATTAGTATTTAAATATTTATTATTATATTTTTTAAGTAATAAAACTAATCTATCTAAACCTATAGCACAACCTACTGCAGGAATAGATAAACTAGATAAACAAAATGATAAATTATCATATCTTCCTCCAGAACAAATAGATTTACCTAAAAAATCATTAGTCCATTCAAAAATAAAATCATTATAATAATCTAAACCACGAACTAAATTATAATTTATTTTATAATCAATATTTAAAAGATCTAAATTTTTACATAATTTTTTAAATTTTAATAAAGAACTATTATTAATAAAATTAATTATTTTAGGTAAATTTTTACAAAAATTTTTAATATATTTATTTTTACTATTAAATAGTCGAAAAAAATTAATTTTATTAAAATCAAAATTTTTAAAATTCAAAAAAAATTTTTCATTTTTTATTCTTTTCTTTATATAAGAAACATATTTATTTCTATCTTCTAAAGATCCAATAGTATTAATTTCTAATTTTAATAAATTAATTATTCCTAATTTTTTAAAAAATCTTCTAATTACTAATATTAATTCTAAATCAGTATAAACACTTAAAGAACCAAATAATTCTACACCTATTTGATAAAATTGACGATACCTACCTTTTTGTGTATTTTCATATCTAAACATAGGTCCTAAATATCATAATTTATTTAAAATATTTTTTAAAAATAAATTATTTTGTATGTAAGATCTTATACATCCTATAGTACCTTCAGGTCTTAAACTTAAATTAACTCCATTACGATCTAAAAAAGTGTACATTTCTTTATTACAAAAATTATTATTAATCTTCATACCTTTATAAAATAAAATACTTTTTTCTAAAATAGGAAATCTAATTTCATTAAAAGAATAATTTTTCATTAAAGATTTAAAAATTATTTCTATATTTTGATATACATACACATCATTTGGTATACAATCATTCATACCTTTAATAGATTTAATTTCTAATTTACTCATAAATAATTAATAAATTAAAATAAATTTAAATAAAAATTTTAAAAAAAATAAAACAAATAAAATTAAAATTAATCTAATTAAAAAAAAAATTCATAATTTATATTTATTTTCATAAATTTTTTCTTTTTTTTTTATAATTTTACTAGATAAACAAATTTTTTTTTTATATTCATTTAAAAAAAATAATATTTTTTTTTCAGACAAATTTACTAAACGTGCATAAGAATATATATAACCACAATAAAAAACTAAAGGGACATTATCAGGAAGTATATCATTTTCTATATTACGAATTAATTCTAACTTTAAACATAATTTATCTGCAATATCTTTTTGAGTAAAATTTAATTTTTTTCTAGATTTACCTAAAATTTTACCTAAAGAATTTAATTTTTTTTTATTCATAAATTTTTAAATTACTATTTAAATATTATTTATATAATTGACCACAAGAAGCATTAATATCAAAACCTCTAATTTTTCTTATAAAAGAAAAAATTTTATTTCTTTTTAAAAAATTACTAAAATTTAATATTCTATTTAAACTACTTTTAGTATAAAAAACACCATTTATAAAATTATATGGAATAAGATTAATTTTTACAGAAAAATTTTTTAATAAATTTATAAGTTGATTAGCACATTTATAACTATCATTAATTTTATTTAACATAATATATTCAATATTTAATTTACCTTTATTAGATTTAGAATATTCTATATAATCATACATTGCTTTAAGTATATCATGTATATGATATTTATTATTAATAGGCATAATTTTACTTCTTAATATATCATTAGGTGCATGTAATGATAAAGTTAATCGTATGTCTATATAATTAATTAATTTATATATAGAAGGAACAATACCAGAAGTAGATAATACTATTTTTCTTTTTGAAAAAGAAAAACCATAATTATCTAACATAATTTTAATAGAAGTAACAACATTTTTAAAATTTAATAAAGGTTCTCCCATACCCATAAAAACTATATTAGTAATATAATTATTTACTATAGCAGTATTTTTATTTTTAAAATAAAATATCACAAATAAAATTTGTCCTATAATTTCAGAAACTTTCAAATTTCTTTTAAAACCCATCTTACCTGTAGCACAAAAACTACATCCTAATGAACATCCAACTTGAGTAGAAATACATAAAGTTTTTCTATTTAATTCTGGAATATATACAGTTTCAATTAAATCATTATTAACATTTAAAGTTCATTTTATTACTCCATCAATAGAATATTTAATATATTTTTTTTTAGGTAACTTTATTTTAGTTAAATTAAATAATTTATTTCTTAATTTTTTACTAATATTTTTCATTAAAAAAAAATTTAAACAAAATTTTTTATAAATTCAAAACATAATTTGATCAGCAATAAATTTTCTTTCTCCTAAACTTAAAAAAAATTTTTGCATAGAACATCTATCTAAATTTAATAAATTTATTTTTTTCATATTATTATTTGACAAAACAATATCTTTTAATATAGATTATTAAAATAATTATGTATAAAAATATTATAGCTATAGAAATATCTACTGAATTAGATTCAGTAGCTATACAATACAATCAAAATATATTTACAAGATATAAATTTAATAAAAATAAAAATCATAAATATATTTTAATATTAATTAAAAATATAATTAAAAAAAACAATATTAATATTAAAAATATTAACTATATAGTTATAAACAAAGGTCCTGGAAGTATAATAAGTAAAAATATATCTTTAAATATAGCACAAACATTATGTTTAAAATATAAAAATATCAAAATAATTAAAATAAATACATTTGATATTATTAAAGAAAATATCAACTATTTAAAACATAAATATAAAAAATACTACATAATAATCTATAATTCAATTAAAGAAATATATATATTATATATTAAAAAAAATAAATTTTTATATAAAAAAAAATTAAATAGTGATGAAATAAAAAAAAAAAAAATAAAAACTAAAAAACAAATTATAACTAACAAAATACAATCAAAAAAAAAAATTAAAAAATTAATAAAAAATAAAAAAAAAATTAAAATAATTTATCCTAAAGCTAAATACATGATAAATTACATAAATAAAAAGTTAATTTTTAAACTTAAAAAAATCTACTAAACAATCTACTTTATCAAGTTTTTCTCAAGAAAATTCTTCTCTTCCAAAATGTCCATAAGAAGCAGTTTTATAATATATAGGATTTAATAAATTTAAATTTTCTATAATTTTACCTGGTCTTAAATCAAAAAAAATATTTACTGCTATTAATAAATCTTTTAATAAAACTTTTTCAGTACCAAAAGTATTAATCATAATAGAAACAGGTGAAGAAATACCAATAGCATAAGATATTTGTATTTCACATTTATCTGCTAAACCAGCTGCAACAATATTTTTAGCTATATATCTAGCCATATATGCTCCAGATCTATCTACTTTAGAAGGATCTTTACCAGAAAAAGCACCACCACCATGTCTAGAAATACCACCATAAGTATCAACTATTATTTTTCTACCTGTTAAACCACAATCACCTATCGGACCACCAATAACAAATCTACCTGTAGGGTTAATAAAGTATTTTGTATTTTTATTTAACCATTTTTTTGGTAAAACATTAAATATTATTTCATCCATAATAGCTTCTTTTAATTTATCATAAGAAATATAATCCAAATGTTGTGTAGAAAAAACTACTGTATCTATACCTATAATAGAATTTTGATTATATACAAATGTAATTTGACTTTTTGCATCAGGACATAATCAAGGTAAAATATTTTTTTTTCTCAATTCAGATTGTCTTTTCACTAAATTATGAGCATATAATATAGGAGCAGGCATATAAACACTAGTTTCATTAGTAGCATAACCAAACATTATACCTTGATCACCAGCACCTTGATTAGATAAAGTATCTTTCTTTACACCCATATATATATCTGATGATTGTTGACTAATAATATTTATAATAACACAAGAATTAAAATTAAAAACATCATTTAAATTTATATAACCAATATCTTTAATAGTATTTCTAACTATATTTTCCAAATTAATAGAAGCAAAAGTATTAATTTCACCACCTACAATAACAATATTATTTTTAATATATGTTTCACAAGCTACTTTAGCATATTTATCCTGTAAAATAATAAAATCTAAAACAGCATCGGATATTTGATCTGCAATTTTATCCGGATGACCTTCTGAAACAGATTCAGAAGTAAAATGATATAAATTCATTATATTTTAAGTCCCCTTATAGATTAAATAAATAATTTTATTATAAAATAATTTAAAATAAACAATATATTACTTAAGTAAGTATACATTAACAAATAATAATTGTGAAAAATAATTTTATATATTTTAAACATAAATAATGAACATTAATAAAAAAACACAAAAAAATAAAATTAGTAAAGAAAAATATTTTTATATCAATAAAAAAGGCAATATAAATATATGTATTAATTATAAAAAAAAAAAATATCTAGAATTAAAAAAAATTATTAACAAAAAAAAATTACCTATTAAAATTTGTTTTCCCCAAATTATTAAAAAAAGAATAAAATTAATTTATAATACATTTAAAAAAAAAATTAAATCAAATAACTTAAAAAATAAATATTATCTAATATATCCTATTAAAGTTAATCAAGAAT
Organism: Candidatus Stammera capleta; assembly: GCA_015140255.1. Taxonomy (GTDB): domain Bacteria; phylum Pseudomonadota; class Gammaproteobacteria; order Enterobacterales; family Enterobacteriaceae; genus Stammera; species Stammera capleta_E. Next base: position 61,453 of record CP043993.1, read on the forward strand.
CATATATAATTAAATATATATTAAAAAAAACTAATTATAAAATAGGATTAGAATCTGGTTCTAAAGCTGAACTTATGTCTATTCTAGTACATGCAAAAAAAAAAATCAAAATATTATGTAATGGATATAAAGATAAAAAATATATATTTTTAGCTAAAATAGCTGATAAAATAGGTCATAAAGTTTATATAATAATAGAAAAATTTAAAGAAATAATATGAATTATAAAATATATTAAAAAAAGTAAAATTAATATAGGAATAAGAATAAAATTAAATTCACTAGAATTAAATAATAAAAAAAATAAATCACAATTTAAATTTGGTTTAAATACATCACAAATAATAAATTGTATTAAAATATTTAAAAAAAAAAAAATAATTAATAAAATTAATTTATTACATTGTCATATAAATTCACAAATACATAATATTAAAGTACTAGAAAAAAATTTTACAGAATTTATTAATCTATATATAGATTTATATAAAATATTTAAAATAAAAATTAAATATTTAGATTTTGGAGGAGGTTTAGCTGTAAATTATTATAAAAAAAACAGTTATATAAATTATAATATAAATATATATTCATCAAAAATAATTAAAATATTAACAAAAATTTGTAAAAAAAATAAAATACCTATACCTAATATTCTAACAGAATCAGGAAGATTTATAACTGCACATCATCAAATTTTAATATCAAACGTAATTAACATAGAAAAAAATAAAATTAAAAATATATCTAATAAAATTATTAATAATAAAAATATTTCAAAAAATAAAATTGCAAAATATTTAAATTTTTGAAAAAAAATCAAAAAAAATAAATATAAAAATGAAAAAAAAATATTTAAATTTTTAAAAAAAATAAAACAAAATCATCAATTAGGTAAATTTAATATACTAGAAAAAAATTTAATAGAAAAAATATATAATAATATAATTATATATATTAAAAAAAAAAATATTATTAAAAATAAAAAAAAAAAAAGAAACATTAATTTATATATATCAAAAAAAATACATATAAATTTTTCTTTATTTCAATCTATACCAGACAGTTGAGGTATAAAACAAATTTTTCCAATATTACCTATTAAAGGATTAAACAATAAAAAAAAACAAAATATATGTATATCAGATATAACATGTGATTCTGACGGTAAAATAAATTTATATACAAATAAAAAAAAAATCAATAATACATTATTAATACCAAAATATAAACATAAAAAAATACCTGAAATAGTTTTTTTTATGATAGGAGCTTACCAAAGCATATTAAGTAATATACATAATTTATTCGGTAAAATTAAAACATTAATTATTTATATAAAAAAAAATAAAAAATTTAAAAGTTTATCTATTAATAAAAATGATAATATTTTAAATATGTTAAAATGTACACAAATAAATAAAAAATATATATATAATTCATTTAAAAAAAATAAGAATATAAATAAAAGAATATATAAGATATTAAATAAATTTTTAAAATATAAAACATATTTAGAATAAAAATGAAAATAATTAAAAAAGACCCATCTTTAATATCCAATATATTTGGATTTATGAGATTACCTACAATTATAAAAAATAAATATTCCCAAAAAGATTCATTCAATACAATTATAATTGGTATACCATGTGAGATTTCTAGTACTGGAAAACCTGGTAGTAAATTAGCTCCAAATTATATAAGAAAAGAATCAATACATTTATGTTGAGAAAAAAAAAAGTGACCATGAAATTTTAAATTTCAAAAATATATTAAAGTAATAGATGGAGGAGATTTAATATATCAACAAGGAAATATAAAAAATTTAAATAAAATAATATATCAAAAAGTAAATAATTTATTAAAAATAAAAAAAAATATAATTTTTATTGGAGGTGATCATTATATAACATTACCAATATTAAAAACATATAAAAATTTTTATAAAAAAATATCCTTAATACATTTTGATGCTCATACAGATATGTATTATGACAATAATCCTTACGATCATGGATCAATAATATATCAAATAAAAAAAAAAAAAATAATTTCAAAAAAAAATATTATTCAATTAGGAATAAGAACATATACAAGTAAAAAAAATCAAGTTAAAACTATTACTGCAGAAAAAATAAATAAATATTCAATTAATAAAATAATTAATAAAATCAAAAAAATAACAAATAATTTACCTACCTATGTAAGTTTTGATATAGATAGCATAGATCCATCATATGCTCCTGGTACAGGAACACCAGTAATAAATGGAATAACAACACATAAAATATTTAAAATAATAAGAAAATTAAAAGAAATTAATATAATAGGTAGTGATATAGTAGAAATTAATCCTATTTATGATAAATCAGGTATAACATCATTAATAGGAGCTAATTTAATATTAGATTTAATCTATTTAAACGCCTATAAAATAAAAAAAAATGGAAAAACAAGATAAAATTTTCAAATTAATAAAATTAGAACTAAAAAGACAAGAAAATAATATTAATTTAATTGCATCTGAAAGTTACGCTAATTTAAATATTATTAAAGCTCAAGGATCAATATTAACAAATAAATACGCAGAAGGATATTATAAAAAAAGATATTATGCTGGATGTAAATATATAGATAAAATAGAAAAAATTGCTATAAATAGAGCTAAAAAATTGTTTAAAGCCGATTATGTAAATGTACAGCCACATTCAGGTTCACAAGCTAATTTAGCTGTTTTTAATGCTATTTTAAAACCTGGAGATACAATATTAAGTATGAAATTAAATCATGGAGGTCATTTAACTCATGGATCAAAAATAAATATATCAGGTAAAATATATAAAACTAAATTCTATAATTTAAATAAAAAAGAAAAAATTGATTATAATAAAGTTGAATATTTATCAAAAAAATATAAACCTAAATTAATAATAGCTGGTTTTTCTTCTTATTCAAGAATATGTAACTGAAAAATATTTAAATATATTGCTAATTTATATAAAAGTCATTTATTAATAGATATGGCTCATATAGCAGGATTAGTAGCTGCAAAATTATATCCTAATCCATTAAAATATGCTCATATAGTAACTAGTACTACTCATAAAACACTTTCTGGACCAAGAGGAGGTATAATACTTGCAAAAGGAGATAATATAAAATTATACAATAAAATAAACTCATCTGTATTTCCTGGAATACAGGGAGGACCATTAATGCATGTAATAGCTGCAAAAGCTATTTGTTTTAAAGAAGCTTTAAAAAATAAATTTAAAATTTATCAAAAAAATATTATAAAAAATTCTAAATACATGGCTAAAATTTTTATTAAAAAAAAATTTAAAATAGTATCTAATGGTACAGATACACATTTATTTTTAATAAATTTAAATAATAAAAATATTACTGGTATAAAAGCAGAAAAAAAACTTAGTTTAGCTAATATAATAATAAATAAAAATTGTATACCAGATGATAATAAAAAACCATTTATTACATCTGGTATAAGAATTGGTACAACATGTATAACATATAGAAAAATAAAAAGAAAATATATTAAACAAATAACCTATTCAATATGTGAAATTCTAAATAATATAAATAATTATAAAATAATTAAAAAAAATAAAAAAATAATTAAAAAAATATGCAAAAAATATCCTATATATAATTTTAACTAGTAGTAAAATTATTAAAAATTTTTTTAACACGATCAAAAAAACTTTTTATTTTAGGATTATTCATATTTTTATTATTTTTTAAAGTTAAACCTAACTTATATAATAATTCTTTTTGATATTTATTTAAATTAATAGGTGTTTCTATTAATATTTTACAAAATAAATCTCCATAATTATTATTTTTAATAAATTTAACACCTTTATTTTTAATACGAAATAATTTTCCTGTTTGAGTTTCAGGAGGTATATATAATTTTATACCTCCATCTAAAGTAGGAACATTAATTTCTCCACCTAAAGCAGCTAAAGAAAAATTTATAGGGACTTCACAATATAAATCGTTATTTTCTCTGATAAATATAGGATGTTTTATTATTCTAATTTTTATATATAAATCTCCTGCAATATCACCATCATAATTTCCTTTACCTGATAATCTTATACGATCATTATTATTTATACCTGCAGGTATCTTAATAGAAATATTTTTAACAGTTCTTTCAGTACCATTACCTCTACATAAATAACAAAAATCATTAATTACATAACCTTCACCATTACAATTAGGACAAGTTTGTTGTATTGTAAAAAAACCCTGACGAGTTTTTAGATTACCTTTACCATTACATGTAATACAAATTTTACGTTTAGTACCAGGTTTACATCCACTACCATTACATACACTACATTTCTGAACTAAATTAATTTTAAATTCCTTAGTAACACCTTTAGCTACTTCTTCTAAACTTAATTCTAGATTATATAATATATCTGAACCTTTACTAGATGATCTTTTTTTTTTAGAACTAAAAATATCTCCAAAAATATCTCCAAATATATCACCAAAATCAGAAGAAGAATTAAAATCAGTATAATCACTATATCCACTACTTTGTTTAAAAGCAGAATGTCCATATTGATCATACATGGCACGTTTTTTTTTATCACTTAAAACTTCATAAGCTTCTTTAATTTCTTTAAATTTTTCTTCAAAAATTTTATTACCTTTATTTCTATCAGGATGATATTTTATAGCTAAACGTTTATATGCTTTTTTAATATCAATATACTCAGCTGTTTTTGAAACACCTAAAATATCATAATAATTTTTACTTGACATATATATTCTTTAGAAAATTTAATAATATAAATTATTGTTTTTTATTTTTTTCATTATTAATTTCTTCATATTCAGCATCAACAACAGAACTATCTTTATTACTATCTTTAGTAGTATTATCATTACTATTATTAGTATTAACAGTATATTGACTTAATTTACTAGATAATTGTATAACCTCTTGAAGAGCATTATCTATAGCAACTTTATCTTCTAATTTAGATACATTTTCTAATTTATTTAAAGATAGTTCTATAGATTTTTTTTCATCTTCTGGAATTTTATTTCCTAAATCATTAATTTGTTTACGAGTTGAATGCAATAAATGATCTGCTTGATTACGAGATTGAATTAATTCCTCAAATTTACGATCAGATTCTGCATTTAATTCAGCATCTTTAACCATTTTATTAATTTCATTTTCATTTAATCCAGAAGATGCTCTAATTGTAATATTTTGTTCTTTACCAGTATTTTTATCTTTAGCAGAAACATGTAAAATACCATCAGCATCTATATCAAAAGTTACTTCTATTTGAGGAACACCTCTAGGAGCAGGTTGAATACCATCTAAATTAAATTGACCTAAAGATTTATTATCTATTGATCTTTTACGTTCACCTTGTAAAACATGTACAGTTACAGCAGATTGATTATCATCAGCAGTAGAAAAAACTTGACTATGTTTAGTAGGTATAGTTGTATTTTTTTTTATTAAAGTAGTCATAATACCACCCATTGTTTCTATACCTAAAGATAAAGGAGTAACATCTAATAATAATATATCTTTAACTTCACCAGATAATACCCCACCTTGTATAGCAGCACCTATAGCAACAGCTTCATCAGGATTAATATCTTTACGTGGATCTTTACCAAAAAAATCAGCTACTTTTTTTTGTACCATAGGCATTCTAGTTTGACCACCTACTAAAATAACTTCATTAATTTTAGATATATCTAATTTAGCATCTTTTAATGCTATTTTAACTGGTTCTATAGACTTTAAAATTAAATCTTCTACTAAAGACTCCAATTTAGCTCTAGTTAATTTAATATTTAAATGTTTAGGACCAGAACTATCTGCAGTTATATAAGGTAAATTAATTTCAGTATAATTTGAAGAAGATAATTCTACTTTAGCTTTTTCAGATGAATCTTTTAATCTTTGCATAGCTAAAGAATCACTGGATAAATCAATACCATAATCTTTTTTAAATTCACTTACTAAATAATTAATTATTTTACTATCAAAATCTTCACCACCTAAATGTGTATCACCATTAGTAGATAAAACTTCAAAAGTTTTTTCTCCATCTATATCATCAATCTCTATAATAGAAATATCAAATGTACCACCACCCAAATCATAAACAGCTATAATACTATTTTTTTTAGATTTATCTAAACCATAAGCTAAAGCTGCTGCTGTAGGTTCATTAATAATTCTTTTTACATTTAAACCAGCTATCCGACCAGCATCTTTAGTAGCTTGTCTTTGAGTATCATTAAAATATGCTGGAACAGTAATAACTGCTTCAGAAATAGAATGACCTAAATAATCTTCAGCAGTTTTTTTCATTTTTTTTAGTATTTCTGCAGAAATTTGTGGTGGAGCCATTTTTTCTCCTTTAACTTCTACTCAAGCGTCACCATTACTAGAAGGAACTATTTTATAAGGCATAATATTAACATCACGTTGTACTTCATTATCTTGATATTTACGACCTATCAATCTTTTAATAGCAAAAAAAGTATTACTAGGATTAGTAATTGCTTGACGTTTAGCAGGTTGACCAACTAAAATTTCATTATTTTCAGTATAAGCTATAACAGAAGGTGTAGTACGATCTCCTTCAGAATTTTCTATAACTTTAGCTTTATTACCTTCCATTATTGAAACACATGAATTAGTAGTACCTAAATCAATACCAATTATTTTACTCATATATCCACCTTAAAATTTATTTAATAAACTATATATATAAAATATATAGATTATAAATTAAAATACAACTACTATATAGTTATTTATTTTAAAAATATAAATTAATTTATACATATTAAAATTAAAATATCAATATTTAAAAAAAATTTTTTTTAAGTTATACTGATTTATAAATAATATAAATTTATTTTAAAATAAATGAAAAAATACCAACTAATAAATTATAAAAATACTATTAATTTACCAAAAATTAATTTTCCGATGAAAGGAAATTTAAATCAAAAAGAACCACAAATAATTAAAGATTGAAATAAAAATAATTTATATTTTCAATTAAAAAATAAAAAAAAAATAAAAAAAAATACATCATACATGATGGTCCACCATATGCTAATGGAAAAATTCATATAGGACATGCTTTTAATAAAATTTTAAAAGATATTATATTAAAATATAAAAATTTAATGAATTTTAACACACCATATATTCCAGGATGGGATTGTCATGGATTACCAATAGAATTAGAAATACAAAAAAAATATAAAAAAAAAATAAATTCTATTGAAAAAATAAAAAAATTTAGATATAAATGTATAAATTACGTAAAAAAACAAATTGAAACACAAAAAAAAGATTTTATAAGATTAGGTATAATAGCTGATTGAAAAAATTGTTATCAAACAATGCAATTTAAAAATATTGCAAATACAATACGTATACTCAAAAAAATTATAAAATTAAAATTACTAAAAAGAAAAAAAAAACCAATAAATTGATGTTTAAAATGTAATTCTTCACTAGCAGAAGCTGAAATAGAATACAAAAATAAAAAATCTATATCAATATATCTAACTTTTAAGTTATATTTATCACAAAAAAAAATATTCTATAAAAAAATATTAAAAAAAAATATAAATAAAAAAAATATATATTTTATAATATGAACTACTACACCATGAACTATACCTGGTAATTGTGCTATATCAATACATCCAAATCACAAATATTCTATAATAGAAAATAATAAAAATATATTAATATTATCTAAAATAAAAAAAAACAAAATTATTAAAAAAACAAAATTAAAATATAAAACAATAAAAGAAATAAAAGGTAAAAAACTAAATTATTTTTTTGTTACACATCCAATTTCAAAAAAAAAAATTCCTATTATATTAGACAAAAAAATTATTATTAATACTGGAACAGGTATAGTACATTTAGCCTCTGAACACGGAGAAGAAGATTTTTTAATATGTAAAAAAAATAAAATTAGTGGTTTAAATGTAATTGATAATAATAGTAAATATATAAAATATAATTTTATTAAAAATATAGAAAAAAAAACATTAAAAAAAGCAGAAAAAATAATTTTAAAAATATTAACTAAAAAAAAAAAAATTTTATTTAAAGAAAATATAATACATAAATATCCATATTGCTGAAGACATAAAAAACCAATAATTTTAAGAACAACACCTCAATGATTTATCAATTTAAATAATAAAAAATTCAAAAAAAAAATATTAAATTCTATGGATATAAAAGAATTAAAAATTTAATTAAAAATAGACCAGATTGGTGTATATCAAGACAACGTTATTGAGGAACACCAATACCAATATTTATAAACAGAAAAACTAATAAAATACATCCTAATACATTAAATTTAATAGATAAAATAACTTTAAAAATAGAAAAATATGGTCCTAATTATTGATTAGATTTAAATCCTGCACATTTAAAAGTAAACAATAAAAAATATAAAAAAGTATTAGATGTACTAGATGTATGATTTGATTCAGGATCTACATGTAATACAATAATGAACAAAAATTTTTGTAAAATTAAAAATCATATAGATTTATATGTAGAAGGATCAGATCAATATAGAGGATGATTTATGTCTTCTTTAATTATTAATAATATAATTAATAATTGTGCTCCATATAAACAAATTTTAACACATGGTTTTATAGTAGATAAAAAAGGTAAAAAAATGTCTAAATCTTTAAAAAATTCTATAAATCCACAAATAATAATAAATAAATATGGAGCAGATATATTAAGATTATGAGTTGCTTCAACTAAATTTACTAAAGATATACATATATCAAATGATATAATTTTACAAATAAGTAATAAATATAGAAAAATAAGAAATACAATAAGATTCATTATATCTAATTTAGATGAATTTAATCCAAAAATAAATTTAATACAAAAAAAAAAAATGATTTTAATAGATAAATGAATAATACATAAAGCTAAAGAAACACAAAATAAAATAATATTATTATATAAAAAATTTAAATTTTATAAAGTAACTAAAAAAATATTTAAATTTTGTAATTTATATTTAAGTTCAATATATTTAGATATAATAAAAGATAGAAAATATACAATTAAAAAAAATACTTTACCTTATTTAAGTACACAAACAACACTGTGAATGTTAATAGAAACATTAGTAAAATGAATAGCTCCTATACTATCTTTTACTGCAGAAGAAATATGAAAATATTTACCTAGAAAAAAAAATTTTTCTATATATGAAGAAACATGATTTAAAAAATTATTTTACATACATAAAAATAATAATATAAATATAAAAATTTGAAATAAATTAATAATAATTAAAAAAAAATTAAATAAAAAAATAGAAAATTTAAAATATAAAAAAATAATTAATTCTACATTAGAAACTAAAATTAATTTATATTTAGAAAAAAATTTTTTTAAAAAAATACAAAAAATAAAATCAGAATTAAAATTTTTCTTTTTAACTTCAGAATTAAATATTAAATTAAAAAATAATTTAAATAAAGAAAATTTTTTTAAAATAAAATGTAAAAAACATAAAGGGTTAAAATGTCAAAGATGTTGACATTATGTAAATAAATTAAGTTTAAATAAAAAATATATAAATATATGTAAAAGATGTATTATAAATATAATAGGTAAAGGTGAAAAAAGAAAATTTATTTAAATAAATAATTTATACATTAAATTAATAAATAAATAAAACATATTATCATTTAATAAAAATAAAAAATGTTTAAAACACAAAAATACAAAAAAAATAAAAAAAAGAATAGATAAATTATCATCTAAATTTAATCAATTTGCAAATATATAAATACTAATAAAAAATAAAAATAGAAAACTAAATAAATGAGTTTTTAAAAAAAAACTATTAGGTAATATTAAAGCTACACCAGATAATATACCTGGAATAAAAAAAAATAAAGTTCATAATAAAACACTAAAAATATTAGGAATAATAATTTTATTTATAGGAATATTTAACATTCCAGAAATAAAAAAGAAAAATGATTTCATAGGACCAGTAAATTTACTAGAAATTATTAATATATAAGAATTTTTTTTAAAATATTTAAAAATATTTTCAAAAATATTAACATAATTAGAAATTTTTTTACGAAAAGTAAAAAGATAATTTTTAAAATAATTTCCAATATAATAAGAAATAATATCTCCTAAAATACAACCTAAAACAACTAAAAAATAAGAATAATAAAAATTAATAACTCTTTTACCTATAAAAAAACCTATTAAAAACATTATTATACTACTTGGTATTAAAAAACCTAAAAAAACTAAAGATTCCAAAAAGGAAACAATAAAAATAAAAAAATAAGCAAAATATATATGATTAACAATTAAATATTTAAAATATAATTCTATGTTAGTTAATAATAAATTCATAATTTTATTTTTTTTTTAATATATGTATATTTATTGTAACATAGTAATTAAAATTATACATAAAATAATATTAATTTTTTAAATAACAAAATAAATTTATGCTAAAAATAAAAAATAATTTAGGACAAATATTTTTAAAAAATAAAAAAAAAATTCAAAGGATTATTCATTTTATTAAACCTAAAAAAAAAGATAATTTATTAGAAATAGGTTATGGTAATGGAGAATTAACAAATAATATTATTAAATTTAATAAAAATTTAACCTCATTAGAAATAGATAATTATTTAATAAAAAAAAACAAAAAAAAAAACGAAAATATTAAAATCATTAACATAGATATATTAAAATTTAATTTATTAAATTTTTTTAAAAAGAAAAAAAAAAAAAAAATTAGAATATTTGGAAATATACCTTATAGTATATCTAAAAAAATTATACTAAAATGTATTAAAAATATTAAAATAATTAAGGATATTCATATATTAATACAAAAAGAATTATTAAATTCCTTAATAAAAAATAAAAAAAGAAAAAAATACGGTAAATGAAATATATTAATAAATTATATATTTAAAGTAAAATTATTAATGAAAATTAAAAAAAAATATTTTTATCCCAAACCTAAAGTAGATTCAGTTTTAATAAAACTTAAACCTAAAAAAAATAAATTTAAAATTAAAAAATTAAAATATTTTATATATATATTAAAAAATTCTTTTAAAAGAAAAAATAAAAAAATAATTAATAATTTAAAACAAATTATAAATAAAAATATTTTAAATCAATTAAATATTGATTTAAATAAAAGACCACAAAAAATATCAATAAAAGAATTCTGCCAACTTACTAAATTATATTATAAAATAATTAAAAAAAAATTATAAATTATTAATTCATTTAGATATCTTAGATTTATATCTAGAAGATTTATTAAAATGTATAATTTTTTTAGCAGAATATTTATCTAATAAACATTGTATAAAAGAATAATATTTTTTGGCACTTTTTTTATCTTTATTTTTAATTAATATTTTAATTTTTTTAATACAATTTTTTATTGTAGATTTTTTACTTACATTAATTTTATTTTTTAATCTATTTATCAAAATTCTTTTTTTAGATGATTTTATATTAGCCATTTTAATATCCGAAAATTTTAATTAGTTACTAAAATAATTTTTATTAAAAAAATTTAACAAATTAAATGTTGAATTATCTAAATAAATATCTTTTTTAAAATCTTTTTTTTGTAATTTTATTTTTTTACCTAAATAAAAAGATAATAAATTAGATAATTTTTTACCTAATTCTACACCTCATTGATCAAAACTAGATATATTTAAAATAACTCCTTGAGTAAATGTTTTATGTTCATATAAAGATATTAATGAACCTAAATTATAAGGATTAATTTTTTTAATTAATATTGTATTAGTAGGCCTATTACCTTTAAATTTAATAAACTTATTTAAATTATTTATATTATTATTCATTCAATTATTAATTTTAAAAATTTTATCTCCAAAAGCTAAAGATTGAGTTTGAGAAAAAAAATTAGACATCAATTTAAAATGAGAATCATTTATGTTATTAACATTTTTAATTTCACCTATAAAATCACAAGGAACAACACAAGTACCTTGATGTAATAATTGATAAAAAGAATGTTGAGAATTAGTTCCTACACCACCTCATATAATAGGAGAAGTATAATAATCACTTATATAATTACCATTATAATCTACATATTTTCCATTTGATTCCATAACAAGTTGTTGTAAATACATAGGTAAATAAAATAAATTTTCATTATAAGCTAATACTGCTTCAGTATGAAATTTAAAAAAATTATTATATCATATACTTAAAAAAGCTAGTACAATAGGAATATTGTTTAAATAATTTGAACTAAAAAAATGTATATCCATATCATGGGCACCATCTAATAATTTACAAAAATTATCAAAACCAATAGCTAAAGAAATAGATATACCAAATGCTGAACAAAAAGAATATCTTCCTCCTACTCAATCATGAACTATAAAAATATTATTTAAATTAACACCAAACTTAACTGATTCAGAAAAATTACTTGATACTAAAATAAAATGATAATTTAAAGATCTTTCTTTATTTTTATAAAAATCTAAAACTCATTTACGTAAAATATTAGCATTATTTAAAGTTTCTAAAGTAGTAAAAGTTTTAGAACATACTATAAAAATAGTATCCTCCGGACTTAATTTATTTAAAACTTTCATTATATCTAATGAATCTATATTAGATACAAAATATATATTTAATTTGTTTCTATATAAAAATAAAGATTTAATTATCATACGAGGACCTAAATCAGAACCTCCTATACCAACATTAACAATATTATTTATTTTTTTTCCTGAAAAACCTAATCATTCACCATTTAAAATTTTATCTGTAAAAAATTTAATTTTATTTAAATTAGCATTTATATCTTTTTTTATATCAGTAAAATTAGGATTATTCTTTAAAAAAATATTTTTCCTATCTCTTAATAAAAAATGTAAAACAGGTTTATTTTCTGTAAAATTTATATTTTCACCCATTAACATAGAAAAAATATAATTTTTAAAATTAATCTCATCTAATAAACTTCCAAATAATTTTAAAGTTTCTAAATTAATACGATTTTTAGAAAAATCTACTAATATAGAATTTTTAAAATTAATAGAAAAATTTTTAAATCTTTTTTTATCTTTTTTAAAAAAATCAAATATTTTAAAATCTTTAATAGATAAAAAATGATTACTTAATTTCGACCAACTTTTTGTTTTTATAGGATTTTTAAACATACAAACTCTTTATATAATCTAAATATTAATAAATACTAAATATAATTTATATATATATGTATAATATTATTATAAATAAAATTATTATGAAATTTAAATATAAATAAAAATTACAAATAATTAGATATTATGAATTTTAAAAATAAAAATTATTTTTATTATTATGATGAAAAAAAAAACTATACATTTATAAAAAGACTAAAACAAATTATAATTGTACTTTACATCATATTATTAATAATAGTATCAAACATATATAAATTACAAATAATAAATTTTAAATACTACTCAAGTTTAGCTAAAAATAATTATACTAAATTTATACCTAGTATACCATATAGAGGTATCATATTTGATAGAAATAATAATCCATTAGCAATAAATAAAAATTACCATTATCTAACAATTAAAATAGATAATATAAATGAAATAAAAGAAATAATTAAAATTTTAAAAAAACATTTTTCAATATCAAAAAAAAAAATTATTCAATTAACTAAATTAAGTAAAAAGAATATAAATGAATATATTGTAGTAAAAAGAAATTTAAATCATAAAGATTTAATGGAATACTATAGAAATAAATTAATATTTAAAAATATATATTTAAAAAAAAATCAAAATAGATATTATCCATATAAAAAAATGCTATCTCATGTAATAGGTTATGTATCAAAAAATAAAAAAACAAAAAAATATATAGGTCAAAATGGAATAGAAAAATATTACGAAAATATTTTACATGGAAAATATGGAATTAAAAAATTAATTTTAAATAATAAAGGTACTATTATAAATAGTACTGATATCAAAAAATCATATGCAGGTAAAAATATCTATTTAACAATAGATAAAAATATACAAGAATTTGTATATAAATTAATTAAAAATAATCAAGCATCAATAATAATAACTAATCCAAATAATGGAGAAATACTATCTCTAGTATCTACACCAGGATATGATCCAAATATATTTACTGAAAAAATTTCTCAAAAAAAATATCTAAAAATTATAAATAATCCTTATTACCCACTAATTAATAAAGTAATACAAGGTATTTACCCACCAGCTTCTACAATTAAACCATATATATGTTTATCAGCATTACAAGAAAAAATAATTAATATAAAATATATAATGTTTGATCCAGGATGATGAAAATTACCAAAATATAAAAAAGTATTTTATGATTGAAAAACACTAGGACATGGATTAATAAATATAAAAAAATCTATTGAAGAATCATCTGACACATTTTACTATAATATAGCATATAAAATGGGTATAAAAAAAATAATAAAATGAATTAAAAATTTTGGTTATGGACAAAAATCTAATATAGATTTACCTTACGAAAATAAAGGAATATTACCTGATAAAAATATAATTAAAAAAAATTGATATATAGGAAATACTATTTCTATAGGTATAGGTCAAGGTTATTTAGCAATAACACCTATACAAATGAATAAAGCATTAACTATATTAATAAATAATGGATTAATTATAACTCCACATTTATTAAAAAAAATAGATAATAAAAACTATACTCAATATAAAAATAAAAAAATTAAAAATATTAAAAATAAATACTGAAAAATAATTAAAAAAAGTATGTATGGAGTAGCATATAAAAAAAATGGAACAGCATATAAAAATTTTATTAATACTAAATATAAAATGGCTATTAAATCTGGTACAGCACAAATTATTTCATTACAAAAAAATTATTTTTTAAAAAACAAAAATAATATTTTAAAAGATCATACATTAATGAATGCATTTATGCCATATAAAAAACCTATTTTCGCAATATCAATTGTATTAGAACATGGAGGAAATGGACAAAAAATAGGATATATAATGAGAAAAATAACAGATTTTTTATATAAATATAAAAATAAAAATTTTAAATAAATGATTAAAAAAATTAAAAATATTTACAAAAATATAGATATAATTATATTATTATGTATAATAATATTATCTATTTATAGTACACTATTAATATATAGTGCTAGTCAAAAAAATATATACATAATATACAAAAAAATAATCCACTTATTTATAAGTATTTTTTTAATGTTTTTAATATCCCAATCAAAAAAAACATTTTATATAAATAATGCTAATTTATTTTATATATTATGTAATATACTTCTATTTCTAGTATATTTAAAAGGCCATATTAGTAAAGGAGCACAAAGATGAATTAATATAGGTATAATACAATTTCAACCATCTGAAATAACTAAAATAGCTATACCACTAATAATAGCTAAATATATAAATAATAACTATCCAATAAAAATAAAAAATTTATTTGAAGTACTAATAATTATATTTATTCCCTCTTTATTAGTTTACCTACAACCTGATCTAGGTACATCTATATTGATATTCCTTTCAGGAATAGTAACTTTATATTTAGGTGGTATTAATAAAAAAAATATTTTAATACTAATTACATTAAGTATTATATTAATACCAATACTATGGAAATTTTTTTTACATAACTATCAAAAAGAAAGGATAATAACATTACTAACTAATAGTAAATCTTTAAAAAATGGATATCAAATTAACCAATCTAAAATATCTATAGGATCAGGAGGAAAATATGGAAAAGGTATATTTTATGGTACACAATCTAGATTAGGTTTTGTACCAGAAGAAAAAACTGACTTCATTTTTTCTTTAATAGCAGAAGAACATGGATTTTTAGGTATATGTTTTTTATTAATTACATACAATTTACTTATAATAAGAAGTTTATATATATCTATTAATAGTAATACATTTTTTGAAAAATTATTTTCTACTAGTTTAGTATTAATGTTTTTTATAAATACACTAATCAATATAGGTATGGTCAGTGGTATTTTACCTATAGTAGGTATACCATTACCATTAATAAGTTATGGGGGATCATCTTTAATAACTAATATATCTATATTTGGAATTATAATGTCAATAAAAAATAATAAAAAATGAATAAAATAAAATTATTACTAATAATAATATCAATAATTTTTCACAAAAACATAATAGCTAACAATAATATATATAAAAATATAACAGCAAAATCTTTTATCTTAGTAGACTATAATACACAAAAAATTTTAGCAAAAAAAAATATTAATTTAAAATTATATCCAGCAAGTTTAACTAAAATTATGACTAACTATATTTTAATGGATAAATTAAAATATAAAAAAATATCATTAAAAGATTTAATTACAATTAATGATTGTGCATCTTCAAGTAATCCTATATTTAAAGATTCTTCTTTAATGTTTTTAAAAAAAGGTAATAAAGTTAGTTTAAAAACATTAAACCAAGGTATGATTATACAATCAGGTAATGATGCAAGTGTAGCTATAGCTCAATATATTTCAGGAAATGAAAAAAAATTTATAAAACTAATGAACCACTATGCAAAAAATATGAAATTAAATAATACTCATTTTGAAACAGTACATGGATTAGACCATAATTTACAATATACTACTTCTAAAGATATGGCTAAATTAAGTATTTTATTAATTCAAAAATTTCCTAAAAATTATAAAATATATAATAAAAAAAAATTTAAGTTTAATAAGATTGAACAAAATAATAGAAATATATTACTCTGAAATAAAAAATTAAATATAGATGGCATAAAAACAGGTCATACTAATAAAGCAGGATATAATTTAATTGCATCATCAAAAAAAAATAATTTAAGATTAATATCCGTAGTATTAGGATCAAAATCAATTAAAGATAGAAATAAAGATACTGAAAAACTCATAAAATGAGGTTTTAATAATTTTAAAATTCAAAAAATATTTAAAAAAAATAAAAAAATTATAAAATATAAAATATGATATGATAAAAAAACTATTAACATAGGTAGCAATAAAAATATATATATATTATATAAAAAAAATAATATAACAAAAAAAAAAATTATATTTAAAATTTTTAAAATTATTAAATCACCTACAAAAAAAAATCAAATAATCGGAAAAATAATTATAAATACAAAAAAAAAAAAAAATTTACTTATTTCTTTAGAAGAAATAAAACATATTAATATAATTAAATATTTAATAAAATATGTTTTGTTAATAATTAAAAATATATTTAATAAAATTATAAAATATTAATATATGAAATATAAAATAATTAAACAACAAAAAATAATAGTAGCATTATCTGGTGGAGTAGATTCATCAATTACAGCATGAATATTAAAAAAATTAGGTTTTAATGTAGAATGTGTATTTATGAAAAACTGAGAAGAAGATAATAATAATAATGAAAAATGTTATTATAAGCAAGATTATTTAGATGCAAAAAATGTATGTAAAAAACTTAAAATTAAATTACACAAAGTAAATTTTTCTTATGAATATTGAGAAAAAGTATTTAAAATTTTTATTAAAGAATTAAAAAACAATAAAACACCTAATCCAGATATAATATGTAATGAAGAAATAAAATTTAATATCTTTTTAAAATTTTCCATTAAAATATTAAAAGCTGATTTTATTTCTACGGGACATTACGTTATAAAAAAAAGAAAAAAAAATATTTTCCTTTTACTTAAAGGAATAGATGAAAAAAAAGATCAAAGTTATTTTTTACATAAAATAACACAAAAACAACTTCAAAAATCTATATTTCCCTTAGGAAATTTTTATAAAAAAAAAGTCAGAGAAATAGCTTTAAATATAAAAATTAAAAATGCTAAAAAAAAAGATTCTACTGGTATATGTTTTATAGGTAAAAAAAAATACAAAAATTTTATTAAAAAATATATAAAAAATAAACCAGGAAATATAATAAATATAGAAAATAAAAAAATTATAGGAATACATAAAGGATTATTTTATTATACAATAGGTCAAAGAAAAAATTTAAATATTATTAATAATAATAAATCATATTATGTAATTAAAAAAAAAAAAAAAAAAAATGAATTAATAGTCATTCAAGGTAAAAAAAAGAAATATATATATTCTAAAGGAGCATATGTAAAAAAAATATATTTCATACATTTAAATAAAAAATATAAAAGAATATTCTGTAAAATTAAAACAAGAAGTCAACAAAAAGAAGTTAAATGTAAACTAAAAATTAAAAAAAAAAATAAAATAATATTTGAAAAACCTATATTTGCCATTACTCCAGGACAATCAATAGTTTTATATAAAAAAAATATATGTTTAGGAGGAGGTGTAATTACAAAAAATATACCATATTTTTCTAATATATAAAACTATCAAAATTAACAAATTTTAAAAAAATATTATATAATCTATTTAATAAATTTAATCTATTAATTTTAATATTTTTTATTTTTACATCTATTCGTACAGAATCAAAAAAATAATTTATTTTATTAATTGAAATAAAAAAATAATTCATTAATTTAATATATTTAAAATTTAAAAAAATTAAATTAATTTTTTTTTCTAAATAAATAATATATTTATATAAAGATATTTCTCCTTTTTCAATCAAATATATATTGTTAATATTAATATTATTAATAACACATTTATTTTTTATTAAAATATTTTTTATTCTTTTTACTAAACTTATAAATAATATAAATTTTTTTGAATTTCTTATATTTCATATAGATTCTAGTCTTAATTTAAGATCTAATATATTATATATATTTAAATTAACTACAGAATTAATAAATCTTTTTTTATAACCTAAATTTAAAAAAAAATTCATAGAACGTTTTAAAATAAATTTTCAAATATTAATAGTAATACTTATATTACCTTTAAATAAAAAAATATTAAATTTTATTAAATTATATAAATTTATATTAAAATTATTTAATATAATAATATTTATTATTGATAAAGATATTCTTCTTAAAGCATAAGGATCATTTTTTTTTTTTAAATAAATAGAATTATTTAATAGTGATATACCTACTAGGGTATCTAATTTATCAACTAAAGAAATTATAGAACTATATTTATTTCTAGGAAGAATATCTCCAGAATATTTAGGTAAATAATGATCTTTAATAATTAGAGATAATTTTAAATTATTATAATTTAATAAAGAATAATACATACCTATAATACCTTTCATATCCATATATTCTTTATATAAAGAAGTAGATAAATCACATTTAGATAATAATATAGAAATATTTAATAAATAACTATTTATTTTTAAATTATTAGATTTTTTTAAATAAACAGAAATTTTTTTAGATAAATATAACATTCTTCGAATTTTGTCTAATAAATTACCTAATTTATCATAAAAAATTATATATCTTAATTTAGATAAATAACTTATTAAAGGTAATTTAATATCTTTATTATATAAAAATTTTAAATCAAGAAATTTAGATTCTATAACAAATTCATAATTTTTTTTAACTAACTTATAGTCTAATAGATTAAAATTAATATTATTAATAATAATAAAATAATTTAGTAAATTACTATTTATATCAAATGTAGGAAAAAAATTATATTTTTCTATAATAAAAATTAATATTTCTTTAGGTAAACTTAAAAATTTTTTTTTAAATTTACATATTATAAAAAAAGGATATTCAATAATAAAAGCAATATTATTTAAAAAAGATTCAGTATAATTAAAAGATATTTTTTTTTTTCAAGATATTTTATTTAAAATAGATATTATTTTAAATTTTCTAATATTAAAATCAATAATAATTTTACAATATTTTTTTAAATATGGAATATATTTATTAGCATTATTTAAAATAATATTTTTACCTATAAATCTATTACCTAATAATAAATTATTAGATTTAATTTCTTTAAAATTTACATTTAAAATTTTTTTATCAAACATCACTAAAATATTAATAATTGGTCTAATAAAAACTAAATTATTTTTACCTCACCTCATAGTATTAAATAATTTAATTATATTTAATAAAACATTATTATAAATTTTATTTATCAAAAAACTAATTGATTTTTTTTTTTCTTTAATTTTTATAAAAAATCTTCTTTTTCTTTTAAATTCTATAAACTTAATTTTATTTGTATCTTTTATACCAATATTTTTAATTCAATTTAATAAAGGATATTTTAAAAAATTTATTTTTTTTTTTATATCTATTATTGGACCATATATTATATTAGTTTTACATGCATTTTGATAAAAACTAAATTTTTTAAAAATACAAGATATCTTTCTTAAAGTATAATAATAATTATAATTAGAATAAAAAAAAAAATTTTTTTTAAATTCATATAAAAAATTATCTATAATTTTTTTTATCAAAAATTTAAAATTTTTTAAAGGTAGTTCTTCTGTATTTAATTCTAATAATAATGTACCATATTTAGACATTTAAATAACCTAACAAAATTAATAAATTATAAATTAACATAAATTTTTGCTATTTTATTAAATAAATTTCTAATACGTAAAATATATTTTTGTCTTTCAATATTAGAAAAATAATTTCTAGCATCTAATAAATTAAAATAATGTACCATTCTAATAACAAATTCATAAGAAGACATAATTAAAGGTTTTTTAAAAGACATTAATCTCAAAACTTCAGATTCATAATTAATAAAACAATTCATTAAAAAAACAATACTAGATTTATTTAAATTATATAAAGATTTTTCTTTTTCACTATTTAAAAAAATATCTTTATATTTAATAATACCATATTGGTTTTTATTTCATACTAAATCATATATAGAGTAAACCTTTTGTAAATATAAACATATTCTTTCTAAACCATAAGTAATTTCAACTAAAACTGGTTTACAGTCTAACCCAGAAATATTTTGAAAATAAGTAAATTGAGTTATTTCTAAACCATTTAATCAAACTTCTCAACCTACACCATAAATACCTAAACTAGGATTTTCTCAATTATCCTCTACAAAACGTATATCGCATTTAGATAAATCAATTCCTATATACCTTAAAGAATTTAAATAAATATCTTGCATACTATATAAAGTTGGTTTAATTATAACCTGAAATTGATAATATTGTTGTAATCTATAAGAATTATTTTTATACCTACTATCTAAAGGTCTTCTACATAATTGAACATAAGAATAAAAAGCATAATCACCTTTTAAAGCATTAAAAAAAGTAATTGGATGAAAAGTACCAGCTCCAATTTCTAAATCTAAAGACTGAATATGACAACTACCTAAATTACATCAATATTTTTTTAAATTAGAAATTAATTTTTCGAATGTAATAAACATAATAATGAGAAAATTATTTTAATTTACACATAACTCTATCTTTATTTATACCACTTAATAAATCATAACTAATAGTATTAGCAATTTTTGCTACATCATCAACACATATATTTTCACCTCACAATTCTACTTCATCACCTATCTTAATATTATAATTATTATTTAAATCTATTATCATCATATCCATAGAAATATAACCTAATATTTGCGCTTTAAAATTATTATTTACTAAAACATAATATTTATTAGATAATTGTCTAGGATATCCATCTGCATAACCACATGCAACAACACCAATTATTCTTTTTTTAAGTGAATAAAAACTATTACTATAACCTATAAATTTATTTTTATTAATCTTTCTAATACTAATAATTTTACTTTTAAAACTCATAACAGGTTTAAAACCATACTGTGATATATCATTATTATTACCTGTAGGAGATAAACCATATAATAATATACCTATTCTTATTCAAGTACTATAAATATCATTAATACCTCAAATTAATCCTAAAGAACTTGAAATAGATATTTCTTTAAAATTTAAATTAAATATTTTTATATATTTTTTATTAATAATAGATATATCACTATCTTTATTTAATAAAGTTATATGTATTATTAATGATATACTTTTTATAATTTTAAAAGATTTTAAAATATTAAAAGTATTATATAATTTACTACTTGAAAAACCTAATCTATTTATATTAAAATTTAATTTTAAATAAACATTTATTTTTTTATTTAAAAATAATATTTTTTTCAATAAATTTATTTGCCAATAACTATGAATTACAATACTAAAATTATATTTTAAACATATTTTAATTTCTTGAAAACTAAAAATACCTTCTAATAATAAAATGGATTTTTTTCATCCTATATTACGTAAATATAAAGCTTCTTTAATACTTAAAACAGAAAAACCATCTACATAAAAATTTAATATATTATATATATTTTTAATTCCATGACCATATGCATCACTTTTAACTACTAATCATATATTTTTATTTTTAGATAATTTACGTATCAAAAAAAAATTATTTTTTAAATTTTTTATATTTAAAATTTTATATATTGGTCTATCCATATCTATAATTTAAAATTATTTTTTTAAAATTTTTATATAAGCCATAGGAGCATTATCACCTCTACGAAAACCACATTTTAATACTTTAGTATATCCTCCATTAAGAGAATTATTAAATTGTGGAACGATAACATTAATAAGCTTATAAAGAATTTTTTTATCTCTTATATAAGAAAATAAATAACTAAAAGATTTTTTTTTTATTGCAAAAGTAATAATTGATTCAATATAAGATCTTAATTCTTTAGCTTTAGCAAGAGTAGTTTTTATGACATCATATTTAATTAAAGAACTTAACATATTTTTAAACATAGAATTTCTGTGACTACTATTACGATTTAATTTACGACCAATTTTTTTATGACGCATATTATTCCTTATCTAAATTATTTTTTGAAACTAAATTAGCATCTCAATTCTTTATTTTCATACCTAAAGTTAATCCTTTAGAAAGTAAAACATTTTTAATTTCAGTTAAAGATTTTTTACCTAAATTAGGAGTTTTTAATAACTCTATTTCAGTTTTTTGTACTAAATCACCTATATAATGAATAGATTCAGCTTTTAAACAATTAGCTGATCGTACAGTTAATTCTAAATCATCTACTAAAGACAATAAAATAGGATCAAAAGGTAATTTACTTTTTTTAACCTCTTTAATATTTTTATCATCTAAATTTATAAACGAACTTAATTGGTCAACTAATATAGATGCAGCTTTACGTATAGCAAATTCAGGTTTTATAGTACCATTAGTATAAATATCAATAATTAATTTATCCAAATCTGTACGTTGTTCAACACGAGTAGATTCAACTTTATAAGAAATACGTTCTATAGGAGAATAAAGAGCATCTATATATAATCTACCTACCTGTAGATCTTCATTAATATTTTTTAATTCCTTGATTCTTACAGAAGCAGGTATATAACCTCTACCTAATTGTACAAATATACGTATATTAATAGAAATATTTTCATCAGTTATATTACATATAACATGATCCGGATTAGCTAAATAAAAACCATAATCAGAAGTTATATCAGAAGCTAAAACCGGACCTATACCACTTTTATTTAAAAATAATATAGCTTCTTCTCTATCATCATCTAATGTGATAGATAATCTTTTAAAATTTAAAATAATTTCTATTATATCTTCTAAAATACCATTTTTAACACTATATTCATGTAATACACCATCAATTTCTATTTCTGTAACTGCATAACCAGGTATAGAAGATAATAAAACACGTCTCAAAGAATTACCTAAAGTGTAACCAAAACCTTTTTCTAAAGGTTCTAAAATTAATCTAGAACATGTTTTAGATATATTCTCTATATTTACTAATTTAGGTTTTAAAAATTCTAATGTAGAAAACATTAAAATATATACCTCAATATTTAAAAATAATTAACAATTTACTTAGAATAAAACTCCAAAACTAAATATTCTTGTATATCAGCCGATAAATAACTACGTTTTGGAATACTCTTAAAAACACCTTCCATATGTTTAATATTTACTTCTAATCAAGAAGGTAATTCACGTTGTTTAAAAAATTCCAAAGAATATTTTATACGATCTTGATTACAATATTTTTCTACTATTTTAATAGTATCACCAGGAGAAACTTCAAAAGATGCAATATTAATAATTTTATTATTAACCATTATACATCTATGATTTACTAACTGACGAGATTCATATCTAGTTATTCCAAAACCCATTCTATATACAACATTATCTAATCTCCTTTCTAATAATTTTAGTAATGTACTACCAGTATTACCTTTAATACGTAAAGATCTTTTATAATAATTAAAAAATTGTTTCTCTAATATTCCATAAATACGACGAATTTTTTGTTTTGCACGTAATTGAATACCATAATCAGATAATCTAGATTTTCTATAACCATGTTGACCAGGTAATTTATCTAAATTACACTTAGATTCTATTTCACGTAAACCTGATTTTAAAAATAAATCACTACCTTCTCTACGACTTAATTTTAATTTTGCACCTAAATATTTTGCCATATAAAATATAAATAAATAATAATAAATAATTATACACGTCTCTTTTTAGGAGGACGACAACCATTATGTGGAATAGGAGTAACATCATTAATACTAGTAATATTAAAACCAGCAGAATTAAAAGCCCTAATACTAGATTCACGACCAAGACCGGGTCCACTTACCATAACTTCTAAATTTTTAATACCATAATTTTTAACTATTTCAATACATTTTTCAGTAGCTACTTGAGCTGCAAAAGAAGTAGATTTTCTAGATCCCCTAAAACCAGATCCCCCAGAAGTAGATCAACCTAAAACGTTACCATTTACATCTGTAACACTAATTATTGTGTTATTAAAAGAAGAATATATATGGGCAATAGCATTTAAAACCTTTCTTTTAATTTTTTTACGATTTTTTTTCACATTCATATATATCACCTAATTACTTAAAATTACGTAATTTTCTACAAGTTTTAGCATTTGTTCTCGTTCTTTGACCTCTTACAGGTAAATGTTTACGATGACGTAAACCTCTATAAGAATTAATATCAATTAATCTTTTAATATTTAACATTACTTCTCTACGTAAATCACCCTCAATTAAAAAATTAGAAATTTTATTTCTTATTAAATTTAATTTATCAGAACTTAAATTACCAATTTTAGAATAATAATTTATATTAACAATATTACAAATATATTTCGCTCTTGATATACCTATACCATAAATAGATGTTAAAGCATATAATATATTTTTATTATCAGAAATATTTACTCCAGATATTCTAACCATATATACCTCAAATTATTATAAAATATTTAACCTTGACGTTGCTTATGCTTAGGATTTACTTTACATATTACACGTAATATACCTTTACGCTTAATAATTTTACAAAAAGAACAAAATTTTTTAACTGACGCACGTACTTTCATATATTTAAAAATTAATTTTTTTTAACATTGATAAATATTGATTAGACATTATTAATGTTTGAATTTGTGTTATAAATTCTATCACTACTACTATAACTATTAATAAAGATGTACCTCCAAAATGAAAAGGAACACCTATTATATCATGCATAAAATCAGGTATCAAACAAACTATTGACATATATAATGAACCTAATAAAGTTAATCTTAAAATCACATTATTTATATAATTAGATGTTTTGTCTCCAGGACGTATACCTGGAATATAAGCACCAGATTTTTTTAAATTATTAGCTATATCATTAGAATTATACATTAATAATGTGTAAAAAAAAGAAAAAAATATTATCAAAAATAAATAAATTAATACATATAAAAAACTTTTAGGATAAATTAAATTTAAAAAATTTGATATTCAACTAAAATAAACAGTATTTTTAAATCAAAATAAAATAATATAAGGAAACATCATAATACTTGAAGAAAATATAGCAGGTATAACACCAGACATATTTAATTTAAAAGGTAAATAAGTATCAGAAGAAAAAAATCTATTATTTTGATATCTTCTAGAAGCATAATGTATTAAAATTTTTCTTTGAGCAATTTCTATAAAAACTATAAAATAAACTACACATATAATTAAAAAAAATATTAAAAAAAATTTATAATAACTAATTTGATTTAATATTAATTTATTATACAAATAATATATATATTTAGGTAAACTAGATATAATACCTGTAAATATTATAACAGATATACCATTACCAATACCTTTTTCTGAAATTTGTTCACCTAATCACATTAAAAACATTGTTCCAGTAACTAAAGTAGTAATAGAAATAAAATAAAATAATAAACCTTTATATAAAATAATATTTTTTATAACAGGTAAATAACTAATAGTAATAGATAAAAAAAAAGCCTGAATAGTAGAAACTAATAAAGTTAAATAACGAGTATATTGGCTAATTTTATATTTTCCATCACTACCTTCATTTTTAAAATCTATAAAGTAAGGAAATATTACAGTAAATAATTGCATAATAATTGTAGAAGATATATATGGCATTATTCCCAATGCAAATATAGAAGCATGAAATAAAGACCCTCCAGAAAATATATTAAGTATATCAATGAAATTATTATTAGTTTTTTTTAATAAATCATTTAATAAATATACATTTATACCTGGTATAGGTATAAAAACTCCAGTACGTAAAATAATTATAGAAAAACATAAAAATAATAATCTACTTTTTAAATTTTGTAAATTATTAAATACATTACTTAAAAAATTTTTTTTAAATTTCATATTACTCACAAAATTATTTAGTATTAATAACTTTATTCACACCAGAAGAAACTCTTATATTTTTATCAAAAATTTTTATATTTTTTCTTAAAAATTTACCACCTAATATTATTTTAACTAATTTTATTTTATTAGAAATTAATTTTTTAAATTTTAATTTTTTTAAATCTATTATAGTATTATCATTAAATATATTTAAATCTGATATATATAATTCACTTTTTTTATTATTTTTAAAATTTTTAAAACCAAATTTAGGTATTCTTCTATAAAAAGGAGTTTGACCACCTTCATAACATCTTCTAATTTTACATCCAGATCTACTTTTTTGACCTTTATGACCTTTACCACAAGTTTTTCCTAAACCTGAACCTATCCCTCTACCTAATCTTTTAGATTTTTTTTTTTTTCTGTAACTAAATAAATTATTTAAAGAAATTATCATATATGTAAACCAAATTATAAAACTTAATAAATTAAAATATTATATATTAAAATTAATATATAAATATTTCTTTTAAAAATTTACCTCTTTTATTAGCTATATATAAAGGAGATTGCATATTACATAATGCATTTAATGTAGCTTTTATTACATTTAAAGGATTACTAGATCCATATAATTTAGCTAAAATATCTTTTATACCTATAGCTTCAAAAATAGCTCTCATAGATTTACCCGCTATAATACCAGTACCTTTAGAAGCAGGTTTAATAAAAACATTAGTACTAATATATTTACCTCTTATTTCATACCTTATTGTATTTCTTTTATTTAACATAATTAAAACCATATTTTTACGAGATTTATCTATAGCTTTTTGTATAGCTAAAGGAACCTCACGAGATTTACCATAACCATAACCTACTCTACCTAAACGATCACCTACAACAGTTAAAGCAGTAAAAGAAAATATTCTACCTCCTTTTACAGTTTTAGAAACTCTATTTACAGATATCAATTTTTCATAAAAATCATTTACATTAGATTTAATCATATAATTACCAATTTAAAATATTAAACCATATTTTCTAGCATTATCAGCTAAAATTTTTATACGACCATGATATTTAAAACCAGAACGATCATACACAACATTAAATATATTTCTTTTAACAGCCCTTAAAGCTATTAATTTACCTATTTTTTTAGCAGAATTTTTATTACCTCCATATTTTATATTATTTCTTTTTTCTAAGGTTGATGCATAAACTAAAACTCTAGAACAATTATTTAATTGATATACTATTTGTGCATATATATGACAAGAAGTTTTATGTACTACTAAACGTAATTTATTTTGTTTTTTCAAAATAAAACGCATTTTTTTACATCTACGTAAACGTTTTTCTTTTTTATTCATAAAATATATTTAAATTGAATAAATATTATTTAATTAATTTTTTTTTATGTTCTTTTATACGAACTTTTTCATTTATATAACGTATACCTTTACCTTTTTTATAATTTTCTGGAACACGAAAAGAACGTATTTTAGCTGCAACACATCCTACTAATTGTTTATCTCATCCTTTAATAATAATTTCATTAGAATTAGTACATTCAATATTTATATTTAGAGGAATATTATAATTTATTACATGAGAAAATCCTAAATTTAAAATTAAAGTATTATTTTCTACATAAGCTTTATAACCTATACCTACAATTAATAATTTTTTAGAAAAACCATATTTCAAACCATATATAATATTAAATATTATAGATCTTGTAGTACCGGTATATTTTTTATTTTTTAAATAATTACCATTAGTTTTAAATATAATTTTATTTTTTTTTTTTAAAATAGGTATTACACTATTATGTACAACTTTAAAAAATTCTAAATTATCTTTTTTAAAAAATATTTTTTTACCTTCAATTTTAACTAAAATATTTTTAGGAATAATAATTGGTTTTTCTGCAATACGAGACATATAATAAAACCCTTTATTTAAAAAATAGAACAAATAATTTCACCACCAACATTAAATTTACGAGCCTCTTTATCTGATAAAACTCCTTTTGAAGTAGAAATAATTAATACTCCTAAACCAGAATTAATCATAGGCAATTTATTTGCAGATAAATAAACTCTTAAACTTGGACGACTTATTCTTTTAATTTCAGATATAACTGGACAATTATTAAAATATTTTAACCTAATTAAAATCTTTTTATTAATATCATATGTAATAAAATAATTTTTTATATATCCTTCTCGTAAAAAAATTTTTAAAATAGATTCTTTAAATTTAGAATAAAATATAAAAACTTTCTTTTTTTTAGCCAATTGAGAATTTCTAATACAAGTTAACATATTACTTATTGGATCCTGCATACTCATATATTTAATCTCTTTCAAATATAATAATTACCAACTAGATTTTCTTAAACCAGGTATATAACCTTTAACAGCAAATTCACGAAATTTAATTCTACTTAAACCAAATTTACGTAAAAATCCATGAGGTCTACCTGTAAGTTTACACCTATTTCTTTTACGTACTATACTAGAATTTCTAGGTAAAGATTGTAATTTAATAATAGCTTTTCACCTATCTTTGTTAGAAGTTCTATTATTAGAAATAATTTTCTTTAATTTCATTCTTTTAAAATAAAATTTTTTAATTAAAAAAGATCTTTTATTTTCACGAGCTATAATAGATTTTTTAGTCATATGTATATTTAATTTTAATTAGAAAAAGGGAAATAAAATTCTTTCAATAAAAAATAAGATTCTTTTAATATATATGTATTTGTTACAATAGATATATTTATACCATGAATATAAGTAACTTTTTCATAATCAATTTCAGGAAAAATAGTCTGTTCCTTAATACCTATATTAAGATTTGAACACTTATCAAAAGATTTTTTCGAAAAACCTCTAAAATCTCTAATTCTTGGTATAACAATAAAAATTAATTTATCTAAAAAATTTCACATATTTTTCTTTCTCAAAGTAACTTTACATCCAATAGGAATACCTTGACGAATTTTAAAATTAGCAATAGATTTTTTAGATTTAGTTATTACAGGTTTTTGACCAGTAATTAATTTTAAATTCGAAAAAACATCCGGTAATCTTTTTTTCTCTAAATTAGAAAAATCCAAGCTAACACTTAAAACTATTTTAATTAATTTAGGTACTTGCATAATAGAATAATAATTAAAATTATTCATAAATTTTTTTATAATTTTACTTTTATATAAAAACAATAAATTACTCATATAAAATTAAAAAATTAATTTATTACATTTTAAATAACGAACTTTTTTTTTATTAACAAATTTAAAACCTATTTTAGATTTTTTACTAGAATTCTTACAAAAATGACTTACATTAGAAATATCAATATAAGATTCTTTATAAATTTTACCACCTAAAATATTTTGAGAAGGTATAGGTTTTTGATGTTTTAAAACTAAATTAATTCCATCAATTAAAACTTTATTTCCAACAATTTTTTTAATAAAACCTTTTTTACCTTTATCTTTACCAGTAATTATTAATACTTCATCATTAACACGAAATTTACAAGACATAAAATTACCTCAATTAAATTACTTCAGAAGCAAGAGATATTATTTTAATAAATTTATCAGATCTTAATTCTCTAGTAACAGGACCAAAAACTCTAGTACCTATAGGTTGTTCATTAACATTATTTAATAATATACAAGCATTATTATCAAATCTAATATAAGAACCATCTAATCTAGACAAACCATATTTAGTTCTAACAACAACAGCTTTTAAAACTTCACCTTTATATACTTTACTTTTAGAAATTACTTCTTTAATAACAATTTTTATAATATCACCAATATTAGCATATCTACGATGAGTACCACCTAAAACTCTTATACACATAACTATTTTAGCACCAGAATTATCAGCAACATGTAATAAAGATCTTTCTTGTATCATATATTTACCTTTATTTTCTACTAATTATTTTACAAAGAATTCAAAATTTTTTTTTTGATAAAGGTCTACACTCTTTAATTTCTATATAATCTCCAACATTACAACAATTATTTTCATCATGAACATACATTTTTATTTTTTTTTTAATATATTTCTTATAAATATTATGTTTAATAAACTTTGTAAAAAAAACTACTATAGTTTTATTCATTTTATTACTTAAAACATAACATCTAATTTTTTTTTTTTTTAACATAATTAATATTTTTTATAGTTAAATAAGTTTTAATACGAGCTATATTTCTTCTATATGAACGTATTAAATGAGTTTTCTTTAATTTACCAGAAAATAATTGAATACGTAAACTAAAATATTTTTTAAGTAAATTATATAACTCCATTTTTAATTCTTTAATATTTTTATCCATTATAAATTAATTTAAATTACAAAAAAAAATTTTTAACTACAAACATTGTTTTAACTGACAACTTATCACCTGCTAATTTTAATGCTCTTCTAGCTATATTTTCTTCTACACCGTCTAATTCATATAAAATTTTACCAGGTTTTACTACAGCAACTCAATATTCAATATTACCTTTACCTTTACCCATACGAACTTCTAAAGGTTTTCTAGTAATAGGTTTATCAGGAAATATTCTAATTCATAAAAAACCTTGTCTTTTTATATTTCTAGAAATAACACGACGAGCAGCTTCAATTTGTCTAGATGATATATGACCTCTAGTTATAGCTTTTAATCCAAATTTACCAAAATTTAATTCTATATCATTTGATATACCTTTATTACGACCTTTTTGTATTTTTCTATATTTTGTTTTTTTAGGTTGCAACATATCAATCTGTA
The DNA here is from genome assembly GCA_015140255.1 of Candidatus Stammera capleta. Classification (GTDB taxonomy): domain Bacteria; phylum Pseudomonadota; class Gammaproteobacteria; order Enterobacterales; family Enterobacteriaceae; genus Stammera; species Stammera capleta_E. The sequence continues at coordinate 93,197 of CP043993.1, forward strand.
ATCCTTTTTAAAATAAAATTATTTTATTTTTCTACGAATTCTTTTAAAATATCTTCTTATACTCAGAACATTACTATTATATAATTTTATAGGATAAAATTTATCTAATATTTCCCCTTTAAATATTCATACTTTAATTCCAATAACACCATAATTAGTAAAAGCTTCAGAAAAACTATAATCTATATCAGCTCTTAAAGTATGTAAAGGTACACGACCTTCACGATATCATTCTCTTCTTGCAATTTCAGTACCTCCTAACCTACCACTTAATTCTAATCTAATACCTTTAGCTCCTAATCTAATAGCATTATTAATTACTCTTTTCATTACTCTTCTAAACATCATTCTTCTTTCTAATTGAAGAGAGATATTATCTGCTACTAATTTAGCATCTAATTCAGGTTTACGAACTTCAGAAATATTTATCTGAGAAACTACGCCAGTAATTAAAGTAATATTTTTTTTTAATTTTTCTATATCTTCACCTTTTTTACCTATAACTATTCCAGGACGAGCAGTATAAATAGTAATTCTTATACTTTTCTTAGCTGGTCTTTCAATTAATATTTTAGAAATTAAAGCTTTAGATAATTTCCTATATAAAAATTTTCTTACTATATAATCACTCTCTAAATTCTTTGCAAAATCTTTCTTATTTGCAAATCACGCAGAATTTCACATTTTAGTAATTCCTAAACGAATAACATTAGGATTAACTTTTTGACCCATTTTAATCACCAATAATAATTTATACATCAGAAACAAAAACAGTAATATGACTAGTACATTTTAAAATATAATTTACTCTTCCTTTTGCTCTAGGCATAATACGTTTTATTAAAGTAGCTTTATCAACATATATTTTAGAAATTCTTAATACATCTCTACTAATACCTTTATTTAAAGCATTATATAAAGCTGATTTTAGTACTTTTTTAATTAATAAAGAAGCTTTCTTATTAGTAAATTTTAATATATTTAAAGCTAAATTAACTTTTTTACCTCTTATTAAATCAGCTACTAATCTTAATTTTTGAGTAGAAGATCTGACATAACGATATTTAGCAAAAATTTCCATACAATATTATAAATTAATTTTTTTTAATCTTTTTATCAGAAGATAAATGTCCTCTATATGTTCTAGTAGGAGAAAATTCACCTAATTTATGACCAACCATATCTTCAGTAATATAAACAGGAATATGACGTCTACCATTATGTACTAAAATAGTTAATCCTATCATATTAGGTAATATAGTAGATCTCCTAGATCATGTACGAATAGGTTTTTTATCCTTAGATTTAATCATTTTTTCAACTTTATTAAATAAATGAACATCAATAAATGGACCTTTTTTAAATGAACGAGACATTGTAAATTATTACCTAAATTATTTTTTACGATATTGAACAATAAATTTATTAGTACGTTTATTTAAACGAGTTTTTTTACCTTTAGTTTTAACACCTCAAGGAGTAACAGGATGTTTACCAAAATTACGTCCTTCACCACCACCATGAGGATGGTCTACTGGATTCATAGCAGTACCCCTTACTGTAGGTCTAATACCTAATCAACGTGAAGCACCTGCTTTACCTAACATACGTAACATATGTTCAGAATTTCCTACCTCACCTAAAGTAGCTTTACATAATATATTAATTTTTCTTAATTCACCAGAACGTAAACGAATTATAACATTTTTATTTTCACGTACTAATAATTGACAATAAGAACCAGCAGACCTAGAAATTTGTCCACCTTTACCAGGAAATAACTCTACATTATGTATAATAGATCCTATAGGAATATTATATAAAGGTAGACAATTACCTAATTTAATAGAAACATTTATTCCAGATTTAATTTTATCACCAATATTTAAACCTTTTGGATAAATTATATATCTTCTTTCTCCATCTTTATACAATACTAAAGCTATATAAGCAGATCTATTAGGATCATATTCAATACGTTCTATAACAGCAGAAATATTATCTTTATTTCTTTTAAAATCTATTAAACGATATCTATTTTTACAACCTCCTCCAATATGTCTTACTGTAATTCTACCTAAATTATTACGTCCACCACTACAATTTTTTTTTCTTAATAACGGTGAATAAGGTTTACCTTTATATAAAAATAAATTTGATATTTTTACTTTATGTCTACGACCTGGAGATGTAGGACGATATTTTATTACAACCATAATAAATAACCTAAATTATTTTAATAAATTATCTAACTGTACATTCTGATTTTCTTTCAATATTATATAAGCTTTCTTTCATTTTTTACTATAATTTATAATTCCATTCTTTTTAATTTTTTTTTTAGTTTTTATTCATAAAGTTCTTACCTTTTTAACTTTTAAATTTAAAATTTTTTGTACAGCTGATAATATTTCTATTTTATTAACATTACCTTTAACTTTAAAAACTAAAGTTTTATTATTATTTAACAAAAAATTAGATTTTTCAGAAAAAATAGGTTTTTTTAAAATATTTAAATAACTTAATTTTAAACTCATTAATTTAATTTTCTCTCTAACAATTTAATAGAAGAAATAGTAAAAATAATATCTTTAAAATTTAAAAAATCTATTATATTAATATTATTAACACTACGTACTGAAACATTATATAAATTACGTGATGATAAAAACAAATTTTTATCTAATTTATCAACAATAATTAATAACTTTTTAGAATTTAAAAAATTAATTTTTTTTAATAAAAATTTAGTTTTAGGACAAGATATACTTAATTCACTCAAAATATGTAATCTAGATTCACTATATAATTTAGATAAAAGAACTTTAAAAGCTTTTTTATAAACTTTTTTATTAATTTTTGAAAAATATTTTTTAGGTTTTCTAGCAAAAGTTACCCCTCCTGAACGTCATATAGGACTTCTAAAAGAACCTGCTCTAGCTCTACCTGTACCTTTTTGTTTTCAAGGTTTTTTATTAGAACCTGAAACTTCAGATCTAGATTTTTGAGAAACACTTCCTTTACGACTATTATTTCTACATAAAACAATCACTTGATGTAATAAATTCATATTAAAGTTAACTTTAAAAATATTATTTAGTAACTTAATATTTTTATTAGTATCTTTTAATAAAATATTAACCATAAAATTAACTCTTTTTAATTGAAGATCTTATAATTAATCTACTACCATTGTAACCAGGCACAGAACCATAAACTAATAAAATATTTTTATCAAAATATATTTTACAAATTTTCAAATTTTGTATAGTAGTTCTAGTATTACCTAAATGACCACTCATTTTTTTACCTTTAAAAACTTTACCTGGCGTTTGATTTTGTCCTATAGATCCTGGAACTCTATGTGATAAAGAATTACCATGAGAATTATCTTGAGAACGAAAATTTCATCTTTTAATAGTACCTGCAAAACCCTTTCCTTTAGATACCCCAATAACATCAACTTCTTTAATATTTGAAAATAAATTAATATTTAAAGATTGACCAATATTTAAATGTAATTTTTTTATATAAGGTATTTCCCATAAGCCTATACCAGGAATAACATTAATTTTATTATAAAAACCTAATTGACATTTATTTAATTTTTTTTTTTTTATATTACCTGTAGTAACTTGAGTAACATACTTATTATTATATTTTTTAATACAAGTAATAATATTATCTTTAATTTCTATTAAAGTAACAGCACATGATAAACCATTACTGTTAAATATTTTAGTCATACCAATTTTTTTACCAATTAATACAATCATATAATATTTATCCTAAACTTATTTGAACATCAACACCAGATGCTAAATTTAATTTCATAAGAGCATCAACAGTTCTCTCAGTAGGTTTAACTATATCAATTAAACGTTTATGAGTCCTAATTTCATACTGATCTCTAGCATCTTTATCAACATGAGGAGAAACTAAAATTGTAAAACGTTCAATAGAAGTAGGTAAAGGAATAGGTCCTCTAACTTGAGCACCAGTTCTTTTAGCAGTTTCCACTATTTCTAAAGTAGAAATATCTATTAAACGATGATCAAAAGCTTTTAATTTTATTCTAATTCTTTGATTTATCATTTATAACCTATATTTTAAAATAAAAATTAAGATAAAATTTTACTTACTATACCAGCTCCCACAGTACGTCCACCTTCTCTAATAGCAAATCTTAAACCTTCATCCATAGCTATAGGACTAAATAATTTAACTAAAATCTTGACATTATCACCAGGTATTACCATTTCAATACCTTTAGGTAATTCTATAGTACCAGTAACATCAGTAGTTCTAAAATAGAATTGAGGACGATACCCATTTAAAAAAGGAGTATGTCTACCTCCTTCTTCTTTAGATAAAACATAAACTTCAGCTTCAAAATAAGTATGAGGTTTAATACTACCCGGTTTAGATAAAACTTGACCTCTTTCAATTTCTTCTCTTTTTATACCTCTTAATAAAATACCTACATTTTCTCCTGCTCTACCTTCATCAAGCAATTTACGAAACATTTCAATACCAGTACATATAGATTTTTTAGTTTCTTTTATACCTACTATTTCCACTTCATCACCTATTTTAATTAAACCTTGATCTATTCTACCAGTTACTACTGTACCTCTACCTGAAATAGAAAAAATATCTTCTATAGGTAATAAAAATGGTTGATCTATATTTCTTAAAGGATCAGGTATATAACTATCTAAACAATTAGCTAAATCAAAAATTTTTTCTTCCCATTTAGAATCACCTTCTAAAGCTTTCAAAGCTGAACCTCTTATTATAGGTGTATCATTACCAGGAAAATTATATTGAGTTAATATATCTTTTACTTCCATTTCAACTAATTCTAATAATTCTTCGTCATCAACCATATCACATTTATTTAAAAAAACCACTATATGTGGAACACCTACTTGGCGAGCTAATAAAATATGTTCTCTAGTTTGAGGCATAGGACCATCAGTAGCAGCTACTACTAATATTGCCCCATCCATTTGAGCAGCACCAGTAATCATATTTTTAATATAATCCGCATGACCAGGACAATCTACATGAGCATAATGTCTTTTAGAAGTATCATACTCAACATGAGAAGTATTTATAGTTATACCTCTAGCTTTTTCCTCAGGAGCATTATCTATTTGTTCAAATGCACGAGGTTGACCACCAAATTTTTTAGCTAAAACAGTTGTAATAGCAGAAGTTAATGTAGTTTTACCATGATCAACATGACCTATTGTTCCAACATTAATATGTATTTTAGAACGTTCAAATTTTTCTTTTGACATATATTCCTTTAAATTTTAAAAACTCTAATTAAATTATTTATTACGTAAATCAACTATTTTTTTACAAATATATTCGGGAGATACAACATATTTATTAAATTCCATAGTATATAAAGCTCTACCTTGAGTTTGAGATCTTAAATCAGTTGCATAACCAAACATTTCAGATAAAGGTACAAAACATTTAATTAATTTACCACAATTAATATCATTAATTTCATCTATAACTCCTCTACGACGATTTAAATCACCAATAACATCACCCATATACTCATCAGGAGTTTCTACTTCAACTTTCATAATAGGTTCCAATAAAACTGGTTTAGATTTTAAAAAAGCATTTTTAAATGCTATAGATGCTGCCATTTTAAATGCAATCTCTGAAGAATCAACATCATGATAAGAACCAAAAAATAATCTTACTTTAATATCTATAACTGGATAACCGGCTAAAGGACCTGATTTTAATTGCTCTCTTATACCTTTATCAATAGCAGAAATATATTCATTAGGTATAACACCACCTTTAATATCATTTATAAATAAATAACCATTATCAGAAATAGATTTTTCTGAAGGTGATAAAGGATGTAAATCTATAACTACATGACCATACTGTCCTCTCCCTCCCGTTTGTTTAATATATTTACCTTCTACTCCTAAAGAATTATTTAAGATAGTTTCTCTATAAGAAACTTCAGGTTTACCAATATCACAAGAAATATTAAACTCTCTTCTCATTCTATCTACTATAATTTCTAAATGTAATTCCCCCATACCTGCTATAATAGTTTGATTAGATTCATTATCAAACCAATATTTAAATGAAGGATCTTCTTTACATAAACGAGATAAAACAACTCCTAACTTTTCTTGATCATTTTTAGTTTTTGGTTCCAAAGATATAGATATTACTGGATTAGGAAAATCAATTTTTTCTAATATTATAGGATTATTTATATCACATAACGTATCACCAGTAACAACATCTTTTAAACCTATAGCTGCAGCTATATCACCAGCATAAACTTCTTTTATTTCTTCTTTTTTATTAGCATGCATTTGCACTATACGACCTATACGCTCACGTTTATTTCTAGTAGAATTTAATACAATATCACCTGATTTAATACAACCTGAATAAACACGTAAAAAAGTTAAATTACCTACATAAGGATCATTGCTAACTTTAAAAGCTAAAGATGAAAAAGGTTCATTATCATCTATAGTTCTATTTAAATTTGATTTATCATACATATTCAATCCACTAACTAAATGTAAATCTTGTGGAGAAGGTAAATAATCAATTATAGCATCCAATAAACATTGAATACCTTTATTTTTTAAAGCTGTTCCACATGTAACTAATAAAACATTATTTTTTAATACTTCTTTTCTTAAAACATTCTTAATTTCTAAATCTGTATAATTTACACCATTTAAATATTTAGTCATTAAATCATCAGAAACATCTGCAACAAATTCTATTATTTTTTGACGCCAAAAAATAATATTATTATATATATCTTTATCTAATGAATCACTTACTTCATAAGTTAAACCATTATTATCATCGCTTCATATAAAAGATTTTAAAGTAATTAAATCTATTACACCACAAAATTTGTCTTTTATATTTAAAGGTATTTGTAATGGTATTACTTTAATTTTAAATTTTTTATTCAATTGATTAATAACACCAAAAAAATTTGATCCTACACGATCCATTTTATTTATAAAAGCAATACGAGGTACTTTATATTTATTAACTTGTTTTCATACAGTTTCTGATTGAGGTTGTACTCCTCCAACAGCACAGTAAACCATTACTGCACCATCTAAAATTCTCATAGAACGTTCAACTTCAATAGTAAAATCTACATGACCAGGAGTATCAATAATATTTATTCTATGAGGAATATACTGATTAAACATTCCAGATCAAAAAGCTGTAGTAGCAGCAGAAGTTATAGTTATACCTCTTTCTTGTTCTTGCTCCATTCAATCCATAGTAGCAGTACCATCATGTACTTCACCTAACTTATAATTAACTCCTGTATAAAATAAAATACGTTCTGTAACGGTAGTTTTACCAGCATCTATGTGAGCACTAATCCCAATATTTCTATAAAAAGATATAGATGTTGTACGAGACATATATTTTCCATATAAAATTATTTAACTATCATCTATAATGAGCAAAAGCTTTATTAGATTCTGCTATACGATGAGTATCATCACGTTTTTTTATAGCAAAACCTTTTTTATTAATAGCATCTAATAATTCATCAGCTAATTTTAAAAACATTTTTTTTTTAGATCTTTTTCTCGCCGAAAATATAATTCAACGCATAGCTAAAGTATCACCTCTTTTAGGTCTAACTTCTATAGGTATTTGATAAGTAGTACCACCAACTCTACGAGATTTTACTTCTACTATAGGTTTAACATTATTAATAGCAATTTCTAATAAACTTAATCTACTTTTTTTAATTTTATTTTTTAATATATTTAAAGATGTATATAATATATTTTCAGCAATAGATTTCTTACCATCATACATAAGTAAATTAATAAATTTAGTTACTAATTTTGAATTATACATATAATCCGGAAATATTTTATGACTATTTGATAAATTACCTCCTTTACGACGTGACATAATAACTCCATATTACAAATTTTTATAAATTTTTTTTAACACCATATTTAGAACGAGATCTTTTTCTATCCTTTACTCCAGCACAATCTAAAGATCCTCTTATAACATGATAACGTACACCAGGTAAATCTTTTACTCTACCACCACGAATAAGTACAACAGAATGTTCTTGTAAATTATGTCCTTCCCCAGGTATATAAGCTGTAACTTCTAGATTATTTGTTAAACGTACTCTACAAACTTTTCTTAAAGCAGAATTAGGTTTTTTAGGAGTAGTAGTATATACTTTTATACATACCCCTCTTTTTTGAGGACATTTATTTAATGCAGGAACATTATTTTTAAATACTTTACGTATTCTTGATTTACGAACTAACTGATTAATAGTAGACATTTATTTACCTAAATAAATTTTTAAAATAAATTTTATTAGATTCATAAATTAATATAATATTAAAATACAAAACTTAATAAATTAACTATAACATTAATATAAACTTTAAACTAATATATTACTACATTTTCTTTATTTATCCAATAAATACTAATTGCTCTAAATAAATATTTAAAAAAATATTCTACATATTATATATATGTTATATAATATAAATTATATAGCGTGTTGACAGAGAGGTAATGTAGTGGATTGCAAATCCATATACCCCGGTTCAATTCCGGGACACGCTTCAATAATACCCGAGTGGTGAAACTGGTAGACACAAGGGACTTAAAATCCCTCGGTTATATTTATAACCTTGCGGGTTCAAATCCCGCCTTGGGTATATCATCATATATTTTAAAAATGTCTAATATCAAAATATTAACTTATCCTAATAAAAAATTAAGAAAAAAATCCAAAAAAATAACAAAATTTAATAAAAAATTAAAAAAAATAACATCAAATATGTTAAAAATAATGTATAAATATAACGGTATTGGTTTATCTGCAATACAAATAAATATCAATAAATCAATAATTGTAATAGATACTGAAAAAAAAAAAAATTCTAAACTAATATTAATTAACCCTAAAATTTTAAAATATAAGGGATATATTGAAAGTCAAGAAGGATGTTTATCAATACCAAATTTTTTTTATAAAATTAAAAGATTTAATCATATATATATACAAGCAAATAATATACAAGGACAACCAATAAAATTTAAAACTAAAGGATTATTATCAATTTGTATTCAACATGAAATAGATCATACTAAAGGGAAATTATTTATAGATTATATATAAAAATGAAAAAAAAATTAAATATACTTTTTTTTGGTACTCCAAAATTCGGAGCATCTCAATTAAATAATATAATTAAAAATACAAAACATAAAATTATAGCTGTAGTTACTAAAAAAAAAAAAAACAAAATACAAAATCCAGTAGAATTAATAGCTAGAAAAAAAAAAATTCCTATTTTTAAACCAAATTCTATTAAAAAATTAGAAAAATTAAAAAACAAATTTAAAAATTTAAATATAGATATTATATTAGTAATAGCTTATGGTTTCAAATTACCTCAAAATATTATTGATATACCAAAACTAGGATGTTTTAATCTACATGCTTCATTATTACCAAGATGAAGAGGTTCTTCACCTATTCAAAGAGCAATATTATTTGGAGATAAATATTCTGGAATAACATTTATAAAAATTAATAAATTTATTGATGCAGGAAATATAATATATCAAAAAAAATGTATAATTAAAAAAAATTTTAACTATAAAAAATTATATAAAAAAATTAAAAAAATAAGTACTATTAAATTACCTATCATTTTAAACAAAATTAAACAAAAAATATATATTGAAACAAAACAAAATACAAAAAATATTACTTATGCTTTTAAAATTAAAAAAAAAGAAGGACTAATAAATTGAAAAAAAGACACAGCTATAGATATAGATAGAAAAATTAAAGCTTTTTACGTATGACCAAAAACATATTTTTACTATAAAAAACATATAATATTTATATGATCTATAAAAATTAAAAATATTCAAAATAATCATAATTATAAACCAGGACAAATATTAAAATATAATAAAAAAGGATTAATAATATTTACAAAAAAATCTTCTATAATTAAAATTAAAAAAATTCAATTAAATAATCATAAAAAAATGAAAACTTCAGAATTAGTAAATTCTAAACCTTTTTTATTCAAAAAAGGTGAAATATTATAAATTTTTAATTTGTCTCATAATTTCAAATATTATAATTCCAATAGAAACAGAAACATTTAAAGAATTAATTTTTTTAATAGGTATTCTAAGTAAAAAATCACATTTTTCTTTGATTTTTTTTTTTATTCCTTTATTTTCAGAACCAAATATTAAAGCTATTGAATTATACATATTATAATTTACTCCATAAATAGATTTTTTAGAATTTAAATCAGTACCTAAAATTAAAAAATTATATTTATGTAACAATTTTATAATATTTTTAATATTATTAATAGTTATAATAAAAATTTTATATATTGAACCAACAGAAACTTTATGTACAATGTTATTTTCTATAGAAACAGAATTATGTTTACTAATTATAATAGCATCAATATTTGCAGCAACAGCTGTACGAATACATGAACCTAAATTATAAGGATCAGTTATTCTATCTAATATTAAAAAAAAATGTTTCTTCTTTTTTTTTATAAAACTTATTAATTTATTAACACTACTTGAAAAAATTTTTTTTCTTTTTATATAAGAAATTATACCTTGATGATTAAATAAATTAAATTTTTTAAAAAATTTTTTATTAACAATTTTATAGGATATTTTTTTAATATTTAGAATTTTCGTTATTTTAATAAATTTCTTATTATTTTTTTTTAATAAAAATATTTTTTTAATATATTCAGATTTATATTTAATTAAATTCTTAATAGTGTTAAAACCATACAAATAATTATTATTTTTATTCATAATTTTTAATCAAATATTTTTTAATAAACGAATATTTTTTAAATAAATTTTTAAAAGAATAATTAGACATAAATATACTAAAATAATAATTTTTACCATTATTACTTCATTCTTTAAAAAAAATTTTTTTTTTATATAGAATATTCCTCAATAAAATTGATAAATTAGAAGGAACATAAATTAAATATTTCTTCCTATCTGAAAATAAATAAAAATTGATTATATCATATAAAAAATCAATTCCAAAATTATATTTAGCAGAAATTCAAATTCTTATAGGAAAATTTAAATTATTTAAATCAATTTTAATTTCAAAATTTTTTAATTTATCTATTTTATTCATAACCTGAATTACAGGTATATTATTAATATTAATATCATCTAATATATAATTAACAGTATTAATACATTCTAAAAAATATAAATTAGAAGAATCAATAATATGTAAAATTAATTTAGAATAACAAATTTCTTTTAAAGTACTTTTAAAAGCATATTTTATGCTATTAGGTAAATTATGTATAAAACCAATAGTATCAGATAATAATACATTAGAATAAAATTTAAATTTATTAATTCTTCTTACATAAGTATCTAAAGTGGAAAAATAACCTTTACATAATTTAAAATTAGAATTAGTTAATAAATTAAATAAAGTAGATTTACCTGAATTAGTATATCCTACTAAAGAAATAACAGGAACATTATATCTATCACGTAATTCAATATTTTTATTTTTTTGATTAGATATTTTATATATACTATTATTAATAGTTTTAATTCTTTTTTTAATTATTCTTCTATCTATTTCTATTTGTTTTTCACCTGGTCCAGATATAAATTTTACTCCTCCTCTTTGACGTTCTAAATGACTTCATCTTCTTATTAATCTAGTACTTAAATAATTTAAGTAAGCTAATTCTACTTGAAGTTTAGCATAATTAGTATTCGCTCTTTTTTTAAATATATTTAATATTATAAAGGTTCTATTTAAAATAGAACATTTTAAAATATTCTTTAAATTATATTCTTGTGTACTTTTTAATACTAAATTAATAATTAATTTTTTAAAATTAAATTTTTTTATAATTAAATTTAATTCATAAATTTTACCCAAACCTAAAAAATATTTTTTATTAGGATATCTAATATTAATTTCTAACATTTTTTTAATATTAAACCCAGAAGAATAAATTAATTGTTTAAATTCATTTCTTTCTATTATATTTAATTTATTAAAATATATAAAAACTACTAAAACATTATTATTATTCAAAAAAATACCTTTTAATCAATTAATTTAATTATAAAACTAAAAATTTTGCTAATTTCATTCTCATAATTTAAACCATTATAAATAATTTTAAAACTATCAGATCATTTTTTTAATCAAGTCAACTGTTTTTTAATTAAATATACAGTTTGACTAATAGTACTTTTAATCATTTCTAAATAAGAAATTTTTTTGTCAATATATAATCACATTTGCTTATAACCAATACATTTCATACACGGTTTATTTATATTTAAATCTTTACGTAAATATAAATTTAATACTTCATCTTCAAATCCAGAAGATAACATTTTGTAAAATCTATTTTCTATTATTTTAATTAATTCAATTTTGTTTTTTGGTAAAATTAATATTTTATATATATCAAAATTTAAATTTAATTTATTAATATTTTTAAAATAAGAAATATTTTTTTTAGTCATTAAAAATACTTCTAAATTACGTATAATTCTATATTTATCATTCAAATGAATATTTTTATACATAGAAAAATCAATTAACTTTAAAATATTATACAAATAATTACAACCAAATTTAGAAAACAAATTATTTATATAAGAACGTATTAAATAATTATGTTTAGGTAATATATATAAACCATTAAATAAAACATTAAAATACATCATAGTACCACCAACTAATAAAGGAATTTTCTTTTTTATAAAAATAATATCATTTAACTCCTTAATTAAATCAATAAAAAAATTTTTTACTGAATAGTAATCAATAGGATCAATAATATCTACTAGTCTATGATGAAAATATTTTAATTCTAAATTACTAGGCTTAGCTGTACCTATATTTAAATTTCTATAAATTAAACCCGAATCAACACTAACTAATTCTAAAGGTAAAATTTTACATAATTCTATAGCTATACGACTTTTACCAATACCAGTAGGACCAAGTATACAAAAAATTTTAGGAACATTTTTTTTTATAATCATATATCATCTAAAAAATAAAAAAATAATTTATTAAAATTTAAAAAATAAAAACTTTTTTTTTTAAATTTATACCTGAAATTTATTCAATAATTATGAAAACTAAATATTAACTTCATTAAATTAAATCTATTTCATCCATTATTAATAATAATATAATCAGATAATCAATATACTATAGATAAAATATTTTTATTTTTTTTAATAAATTTTAAAAAAGAAAAAAAAAACTTTTTAAGATCTAAATTTATAAAAAATATTGGAATACTATCAATTAAAACATAATTATTTTTATAAGATAAATTAATTCCTAACTTATATAAAACAAAAAACAATTTTGTATTACTTAAAAACTTTTCCTTAGGTAAAAAAAATTTTAATTTATCTATTTTTTTAACTTCAATTAAACAAAAGTATTTTTTTTTTAATATTAATATATTAAAATAATAATATATATATAATAAATCTGAAATTATTAATAAACCATCTTTTCTAATTGATAAAACAAAACGTTTATTAAAAATATTTATTATATTACCAAAATAAATTGAAAAATAATATAAATAATTATTTAAAAAACATTTTTTTACATTAAAATTTTCTTGATTTTTTTTTATATATATTTTTTTATTAATATTTTGAAAAAAAATATTTAAACTTTTATTTAATCTTCTTAAAATAATAGAAGGTTTTAAAAAAAAAATTTTACTTTTATTAGGACATATATTTATATTAATATATTTACTATCAATAAAAAAAAATAATATATAAGAAAAAAATATATTTTTGTTTCATAAATCCAAAAAAAAATTATTTAATACCAAATATAATAAATTATCTTTAGAGATAATTCTATTATTTAAAAAAACTAATTTAATATTTTTATTTTTTTCATTCTTTAAAATATATCCTTTTATAGAAAAAAATTTATCATATATATCAATATATTGATTATTAATAATGAATCTATCTCCATATACATATTTAATACGATCTAATATATTTAATTTATCATTATTATATTTAGTAATATAATTTTTATATAAAATATTATCTCTATATATAGAGAAATCTATTTTATAATTTGATAAAACAAAATAATTAATAATCTGTTTAATATAAAATCATTCATTTTTATTTAAAATTAATAACTTTTTTCTTTTAAAAATATCATTTAGAAATATATTTTTTACATTAACTATAGTACCAAAATTATGAGATATAGGTTTTAAATTAAAATCTAATAATTTATTTTTATTATTAAATAATAATCAACCATAATTTTTATTACTATATATAAATTTAGATGAAATACTAAAATTAGATATAGAACTTATACAAGATAAAGCTATACCTCGAAAACCAAAAGTTTTTAAATATAAAAAATCATTTAAATTATATATTTTACTAGTAGTAAATTTTTTAATAGATAAAAATAAATCTTTTTTACACATACCTAAACCATTATCTATTATTTCAATAGAATCTAAACCATTATTTAAAATTTTTATTTTAATTTTAGAAGATCTAGCATCTAAACTATTTTCCAATAATTCTTTTAAAACATCAGAAATATTATTAATTAACTCTCCTGTAGAAATTTTTCTAATTATTTTTTCTGATAAAAATCTAATATTACTCATAAAATTTATTTATTTCTTAATATACATAATTTTTTTGCAAAATTATTAACACCTAAATAAATATATTTAGCTAATTTATATTGATATGATGTATCAATTAATTTTTTTTCTTCTATAGGATTACTAATATAACCTACTTCTATTAAAATAGAAGGAATATAAAATAAAGATAAAATAAATAAATTATCATATTGTAAATAATTTTTATGTAAAAAAATAGTATTACGAAATTTATTAATTATTTCTAAAGCTAAATTTAAATTTAATTTATTAATTTTTTTATTAACATAAAATAAAAAATTATTTAATTTATCATTTTTATAATTATTTATATATTTATACTTATTAAATCAAATAGAAGCTCCTCTAATATATTTATTATTATATATAGAATTAACATGTATAGATAAAAATAAATTTGCATTTTTAATATTTACTATACGTAAACGATCTTTTAAAGAAACATAAATATCTTTAGATCTTATTAAAAAAACCTTAAAATTTTTATTTAAATTTAAAAAATTAAATAATTTTTTACATATTAATAAAGTAATATCTTTTTCTTTAGTCCCATTTAAACCTATAGCTCCAGGATCATTACCACCATGACCAGGATCTACCACAATATTAAATTTACATATTTTTTTTTTATTCATATATCTAAATTTAAAATCTTTATTTATTTTACTTAAAATAAAATTTTTTTTACTTGATATAATAATATTTTTACTTTCAACTAATAAATTAAAAAAAAAATTTTTTAATATAAATATTAACAAAATTATAAAATTTAACATTATATAATAGTATTTAAAATATTTTTACCTAAATTAGAAAAAGATTTAACTAAAATAATTCGTTTATTTTTACTTAAAAAATAAAAATAAAAACATAAATCAGAAGAAGGTAATAAATTTATAAATTTATCAGCTCATTCTACTAAACATATATTATTTTTATCAAAATAATCATATATTCCAATATCAAATAACTCATCAGAAGATAATATACGATATAAATCAAAATGATAAACTAAATAATTATGACATTTATATTCATTTATTAAAGTATAACTTGGACTATTAATTAATCCTTTAAATCCAAAATTTTTTATTAATAATCTACAAAAAAAAGATTTTCCAACACCTATCTCGCCACAAAAATATAAAAAAACAGGTTTCCTAATTAAAGAAGAAAATCTATTTGATAACAAAATGATATCTTTAATATTTCTAATCAAAAAAATTTTTTTACTCATAAAATTACATTAAGCGGAAAACGAGATTCGAACTCGCGACCCTAACCTTGGCAAGGTTATACTCTACCAACTGAGCTATTTCCGCAAAAACAATTATTTATAAAATATTTACGATAATATATCAATTCATAGATAGAATTTTTTATATCAGATAAAGCAGTATGTTTTTTTTTTAAATTTATATTTAATTTAATATTAGGAAATCATCTTACAATTAATTCTTTTACTGTACTAACATCAATATATCTATAGTGAAAATAAGACTCCAAATTAGGCATATATTTAAATAAAAATCTCCTATCTTGTGCAACAGTACTACCACAAATAGGAGAAACTCCTTTAGGAATCCATTTTTTTAAAAATTTTATTGTTTTATCTTCTGCTTCAAACTCACTTATTATACTACTTTTAACCTTATTTATAAGACCAGTAGAATTATGAGTATCAATATTTCATTTATTCATTCTATTTAAATAACATTCTTTTTGAAATAAAACAATATTAGGACCTTCAGATAAAATATTTAAATCACTATCTGTTATTAACGTAGCAATTTCTATAATCTTATCTATATCAGGATTTAAACCAGTCATTTCTAAATCTATTCAAATTAAATTTCTATTGTTATTCAGTAACATAAATTTAACCGTAAAATATTAACGGTACGAACGGGACTCGAACCCGTGACCCCCAGCGTGACAGGCTGGTATTCTAACCAACTGAACTACCGCACCTATTTTTTCTAGCAATGTCTTACTCTCACATAAGAAAAACCTACACTACCATCAGCGCTGTAACTTTTCACTTCTGAGTTCGAAATGGATTCAGGTGGTACAATTACGCTATTTTCGCTAGAAATAAATTAAAACATTTTTAAGTTGTGAAGTTAAGCCTCACGGGTTATTAGTATTAGTTAGCTCAACATATCACTATGCTTACACACCTAACCTATCAACGTTATAGTCTATAACGACCCTTTAGGAAAAATAATTTTCTGGGAAACCTAATCTTAGGGTAAGTTTCGCACTTATATGCTTTCAGTGCTTATCTTTTCTGTACTTAGCTACCAGGCAATGCTATTGGTATAACAACCTGAACACCATAGGTACACCCACTCCGGTCCTCTCGTACTAGGAGCAGATCCCTTCAAGTTTCCAACGCCTACGGCAGATAGGGACCGAACTGTCTCACGACGTTCTAAACCCAGCTCGCGTACCACTTTAAATGGCGAACAGCCATACCCTTGGGACCGACTACAGCCCCAGGATGTGATGAGCCGACATCGAGGTGCCAAACACCGCCGTCGATATGAACTCTTGGGCGATATCAGCCTGTTATCCCCGGAGTACCTTTTATCCGTTGAGCGATGGCCTTTCCATACAGAACCACCGGATCACTAAGACCTGCTTTCGCATCTGTTCGCGCCGTCACGCTCACAGTCAAGCCAGCTTATGCCTTTGCACTAAAATTACGATTTCCGACCGTAATTAGCTGACCTTTGTACTCCTCCGTTACTCTTTAGGAGGAGACCGCCCCAGTCAAACTACCCACCAGACATTGTCCTCATTCCGGATAACGGAATTAAGTTAGAATAATAAATACTAAAGGGTGGTATTTCAAGGACGATTCCACTAAAACTTGCATCTTAGCTTCACTATCTCCCACCTATCCTACACAATAATACTCAATATTCAATATCAAGCTATAGTAAAGGTTCACGGGGTCTTTCCGTCTTGCCGCAGGTACACTGCATCTTCACAGCAATTTCAATTTCACTGAGTCTCGGGTAGAGACAGTCTGGCCATCATTACGCCATTCGTGCAGGTCGGAACTTACCCGACAAGGAATTTCGCTACCTTAGGACCGTTATAGTTACGGCCGCCGTTCACCGGGGCTTCAATTAAAAGCTTTGAATATAAATTCTAACTTTCTTTATTAACCTTCCGGCACCGGGCAGGCATCACACCGTATACTTCCACTTTCGTGTTTGCACAGTGCTGTGTTTTTAATAAACAGTTGCAGCCAGCTATTATCTTAGACTAATTTCAGCTCTAAAAGTAAATTTTATCACCTAATATTAGTGTGCCTTCTCCCGAAGTTACGGCACTATTTTGCCTAGTTCCTTTACCCGAGTTCTCTCAAGCGCCTTAGTATACTCTACCTAACCACCTGTGTCGGTTTATAGTACGATTTAATATCACTTTAAAGTTTAGAGGATTTTCTAGGAAGCATGGTATTAGTTACTTCAACTTTTTCAAGTCTAGTCATCATGTCTCAATGTATATAATATTCGGTTTTTCCTAAATATTCATCTACACACTTGAACTAAGATACCTATACTTAGCTAACCTAACCTTCTCCGTCCCCCCATCACAAAATAATATAAGTACAGGAATATTAACCTGTTATCCATCAATTACGCTTTTCAGCCTCATTTTAGGTATCGACTTACCCTGCCCCGATTAACGTTGGACAGGAAACCTTAGTTTTTCGGCGAGTAGGTTTTTCACCTACTTTATCGTTACTCATGTCAGCATTCGCACTTCTGATACCTCCAATATATTTTTCAATATATCTTCAACAGCTTACAGAACGCTCCCCTACCCAATATAAATTATAAATAAAATATATTGCCGCAGCTTCGGTACATAATTTAGCCCCGTTACATCTTCCGCGCAAGACGACTCGACTAGTGAGCTATTACGCTTTCTTTAAATGATGGCTGCTTCTAAGCCAACATCCTAGCTGTTTTAGCCTTCTCACATCGTTTACCACTTAATTATGATTTAGGGACCTTAGCTTGCGATCTGGGCTGTTTCCCTTTCCACACTGGATCTTAGCACCCAATGTGTGTCTCCTATGATAAAATCTATCGTATTCGGAGTTTGCATCAGATTGGTAGATCGGTAAATCCCCTAACTGAAACAGTGCTCTACCCCAATAGATTAAAATTCATAAGGCACTACCTAAATAGTTTTCGGGGAGAACCAGCTATCTCCCGGTTTGATTGGCCTTTCACCCCTAACCACAAGTCATCCGCTGATTTTTCAACATCAGTCGGTTCGGTCCTCCAATTAGTATTACCTAATCTTCAACCTGCTCATGGTTAGATCACCGGGTTTCGGGTCTATATCTTACAACTAACGCCCATAATTTAGACTCGGTTTCCCTACGGCTCCCTATTTTAAAAGTTAACCTTGCTATAAAATATAACTCGCTGACCCATTATACAAAAGGTACGCAGTCACATTTAAAATACAATGCTCCTACTGTTTGTACGTATACGGTTTCAGGTTCTATTTCACTCCCCTATCCGGGGTTCTTTTCACCTTTCCCTCACGGTACTAGTTCACTATCGGTCAATCAGTAGTATTTAGCTTTAGAGGATGGTCCCCCTATCTTCAAACAAGATTTCTCGTGTCTCGTTCTACTTAATAGAATAATAAATATTTATATTTTAATATACAGGACTATCACCTTATATTGTTAATTTTTCCAAATTATTCTACTAATACAAATATTTAAATAATATTCTTAGCTAATCCCATTTCGCTCGCCGCTACTTAGGGAATCTCAATTGATTTCTTTTCCTCAAGATACTTAGATGTTTCAGTTCTCTTGGTTCGCCTTACTAACCTATTTTATTCAATTAGTAATAATATAGCATTACCTATATTAGGTTAACCCATTAGGAAATCATCGATTAAACGCTTCATATCAGCTCATCGATGCTTTTCGCAGATTAGCACGTCCTTCATCGCCTCTGATTGCCAAGGCATCCACCATATACGCTTAATTACTTAACTTCACAACTTAAAAATGTTCTAAATCAATTTTAAAAGAAGACGTCCCCTAGGGGATTCGAACCCCTGTTGTCGCCGTGAAAGAGCGATGTCCTAAGCCTCTAGACGAAGAGGACTTATATAAATCCATTTATTTTTATTACAGATAACTTATATGAACACCTACAAATATTTATCATTATAATAAGGAGGTGATCCAACCGCAGGTTCCCCTACGGTTACCTTGTTACGACTTCACCCCAGTCATGAATCACAAAGTGGTAAATGTTTTCCTATTATTAAAAATAATAGGTTAAACTTATTTACTTCTTTTGCAACACACTCCCATGGTGTGACGGGCGGTGTGTACAAGGCCCGGGAACGTATTCACCGTGACATTCTGATTCACGATTACTAGCGATTCCAACTTCATGAAATCGAGTTGCAGATTTCAATCCGAATTAGGGCGTACTTTATGAGATTTGCTTACTTTTGCAAGTTTGCTTCTCTTTGTATACGCCATTGTAGCACGTGTGTAGCCCTGGTCGTAAGGGCCATGATGACTTGACGTCATCCCCACCTTCCTCCAATTTATCATTGGCAGTTTTCTTTGAGTTCCCAGCTTAACCTGTTGGCAACAAAGAATAAGGGTTGCGCTCGTTATAGGACTTAACCATACATTTCACAACACGAGCTGACGACAGCCATGCAGCACCTGTCTCAGCGCTCTCGAAAGCACTTTCACATTTCTGTAAAATTCGCTGGATGTCAAGACCAGGTAAGGTTCTTCGCGTTGCATCGAATTAAACCACATGCTCCACCGCTTGTGCGGGCCCCCGTCAATTCATTTGAGTTTTAACCTTGCGGTCGTACTCCCCAGGCGGTCAATTTAACGCGTTAGCTACGAAAGCCATAACATAAAAAAACATTACAACCTTCAAATTGACATCGTTTACGGCATGGACTACCAGGGTATCTAATCCTGTTTGCTCCCCATGCTTTCGCACTTTAGTGTCAGTATTCGTCCAGAAGACCGCCTTCGCCACTGATATTCCTCCAGATATCTACGCATTTCACCGCTACACCTGGAATTCCATCTTCCTCTACGATACTCTAGCTTACCAGTTTCAAACACAATTCCTAAGTTGAGCTCAGGGATTTCATATCTGACATAATAAACCACCTACATGCTCTTTACGCCCAGTAATTCCGATTAACACTCGCATCCCCCGTATTACCGCGGCTGCTGGCACGGAGTTAGCCGATGCTTCTTTTGTAAGTAACGTCAAATATACAAAGTATTAATTTATATATCTTCTTCCTTACCGAAAGTATTTTACAACCCTAAGGTCTTCATCATACACGCGGCATAGCTGCATCAGGGTTTCCCCCATTGTGCAATATTCCCCACTGCTGCCTCCCGTAGGAGTCTGGACCGTATCTCAGTTCCAGTGTGGCTGATCATCCTCTCAGACCAGCTAAGGATCGTTGCCTAGGTAAGCCTTTACCTTACCTACTAGCTAATCCTGTCTAGGCTCATCTAAAGACATGAGGTCTTTTAAAAAGATCCCCCACCTTTGATTAATCTATATTTAAATAGATTAATATTATAAGGTATTAGCTAAAGTTTCCAATAGTTATCCCTCTTCTTTAGGCAGATTCCTAGATTTTACTCACCCGTACGCCACTCGCCATCTAATAGTAAACTATTAATGCTGCCGTTCGACTTGCATGTGTTAAGCTTGCCGCTAGCGTTCAATCTGAGCCATGATCAAACTCTTCTAAACAAAACAAATTATTAATTTTAATTTTTAAAAAAAAACTAAAAACTAAAATATTTTAAATAATGTAAAAATTGTAGGTGCTCATATAAATTATCTATTTAAAAAGAACAAAAAACCATAAAACTTATAGTCATAATATAACAAGAAAAAAAAAATAAAACAAGTCTTTTAAAAAATTAAATAGAAATAATTTTAATAAAAAAATCAAATTTTTTTTTTTTATATAAAAAAATAAAAATTTTATGTTCAGATAAATATTTTAAAGGACCATTAGGTAAAATAACAAAATTTTTCGGAATATTAAAATTTATTTTAGTAGATATAATTTTTGATATATAACTAGAATTTATTGAACCAAACAATCTACCATTTTTACTACATTTACATTTAATTATTAAAGGAGATAAAGAATTTATTTTTTTATATAAAACATTAATCTCATATAATTCTTTTCTTTTTAATTCTAAAATAGAAGTTAATTTTTCATTAAATTCTTTAATATTACTTTTAGTAGCATATATAGCTTTATCATAAGGAATTAAATAATTCCTTGCATAACCAGATTTTACATTTACTATACTACCTATTTTACCTAATTTATTTTTATTTAACAAAATTACTTTCACCATTATAAAACCTAAAATTATTTATGTAAATCAGTATAAGCTAATAAAGATAAATATCTAGCACGTTTTATAGATTTAGATATTAATCTTTGATATTTTACAGAAATTCCAGTAACTCTACTAGGAATGATTTTATTACATTCTGTAATATAATTTTTTAACAAATCTATATTTTTATAATCTATATTATGTTTTTTTTTACCTTTAAAGGGACAACATTTTTTGCGTTGATTAAATTTAAACATTTTATTTTTACCAAATTATTTATTTATATTATTTAATATAATAGAACTATGTTTAATAGCTTTTTTTTTTTTTATAAACAAAAACCTTAATATACTGGAATTTAATTTTAAATCACTTTTTAATTTTTCCATCATATGGACATTTATTTCTATATTCATTAGTATATAATGTGCTTTATAATATTTTTTAATAGAATAAGCTAAATATCTTAAACCTCAATCTTCTAATCTATGAATTATTCCATTATTACTATCTATAATATTTGAATAGTATTTGATTATATCATTTACATATAAACTTTTATTAGGATAAATCATAAAAATAATTTCATAATGACGCATATAAATTCCTAAACAAATTATTTTTTATTACAAATATATTTTAATTTTTTAATTTTTTTAAATAAATCTTTTGAAGATAAATTATCTAAATCAATACGTAATATTATATCAAATATAATATTATGTTTCTTATTAAAACATAAATTATTCTTCAATAAAAATTTTTTATCTAAATAATTTAAAATTATTTTCTTAAATTTTTTATTAGAAATATCTAAAATTA
The DNA here is from genome assembly GCA_015140255.1 of Candidatus Stammera capleta. Lineage (GTDB taxonomy): Bacteria > Pseudomonadota > Gammaproteobacteria > Enterobacterales > Enterobacteriaceae > Stammera > Stammera capleta_E. The sequence goes on from CP043993.1 coordinate 116,246, forward strand.
ATTTAGGAATACCTATTTTTTTTAAAATATTATTACTAAAACTATTATAACAAATACCACTTTTAATTTTATATAATAAAATTAAATTATTATTTTTAATAATATAATCAAAATAGATATTTCTAATACCCTCTAAAAAATTACTTATTTTAGTTAATTCAAAAAAATGAGTAGAAAATAATAACATAGGTTTAATAATTTTAATTATATAATATAAACAAGATCAAGATAAAGATAAACCCTCATAATAAGAAGTTCCTCTACCCATCTCATCAATTAAAACTAAACTATTAATAGTAGCACAATTAATTATATTAGATATTTCACTCATTTCTACCATAAAAGTAGATTTATTATTAGAAATATCATCAGAAAAACCAATTCTAGTTAAAATTTTATCTATAGGTCCAATTAATAAAAAATCAGCAGGAACATAACAACCTATATAAGCCATAATACATATTATGGCAATTTGTCTCATATAAGTACTTTTACCTCCCATATTAGGACCAGTAATAATAAGATACTTTTTCTCTTTATCTAAAAATAAATCATTAGGTATAAAATTATTTTTAACATTATATTCTAATATAGGATGACGACCATTTTTTATTTTAATAAAATTATCAGATGTAAAAATAGGTTTTTTATAATTCAATATACGAGATCTGTCTAAAAAATTCATTAATACATCTAATTTAGCTATATAATGAGAAAATATCTTTAAATAATTAATATTTTTTAAAATAGTATCTATTATATTTAAAAAAATACCTTTTTCTAAAATATAAATTTCTTTTTTTAAATTTATTAAATTACTTTCATAAATCTTTAATTCAGAAATAACATATCTTTCAGAATGTTTTAAAGTTTGATACCTAATATAATTATTAGGTACTAGATGTAAATCACATTTATTTATTTGAATATAATAACCATGTAAGTTACTATAATTTAAAAATAAACTTTTAATACCAGTTTTATTCTTCTCTATTTTTTCTAAACTAAATATTTTTTTTTTAATATTTAAAATTGATTTACGTAAATTATCTAATTTAATATTATAACCTTCAGAAATAATATTTTTTTTATTTAAATTAGGATCATTAATAGAATCACTAATTAAATTAACAATAAACGTTATTACATCTTTTCTATATATAAAAAAATCTATTATTTTAAAATTACTCTTTTCTTTAAATAAAGAAATAAAATTTAAAACTAATAATAAATAATTCTTTAAATTTATTAAATCCTTACAATTAACTGTTTTTAAAGAAATTCTACCTAAAATTCTTTCTAAATCACCTATATTACTAAAAATTAATCTAATTTTAACAAAATTAAATTTTAAAAATTCCATAATACTATGTCGATTAATTAATTCACTAATATTTCTAATAGGAAATAAAATTCATCTTCTTAACATTCTTTTTCCCATAGGAGTTACAACATTATTTAAAATATTTAAAAGACTATTTTTAGTATTACTAGAAAGAGAATCTACTAATTCTAAATTTTTAATAGTAAAAGAATCCATAAAAATAAATTTAGAATCATGAATTAATTTTAATTTATTTATATGAAGTAAATCAGTAAATTGCGTAGATTTAACATAATTTAAAATACTTCCCGCTGGATTTATACCTAAATTATCAGAACAAACACCAAAACAATTAAGATCTATAACATTAAAATGATTTAATAAACAAGTATAATTTTTATTAAAATTAAATTTATTTGACGATAAAAATTTAATACAATTTAATCATTTAATATTCTTTAAAAAAATATTACTTTTACTACAAATAATTTCTGATGGGTTAGTACATAATAAATAATGTTTTAATCTTTCTAAACCAAAAACTTCTAACAAATAAAATCTACCAGAAGATACATCTAAAAAAGAATAACCAAAAATATCTTTATTATCTTTAGATCATATTGATGCAATATAATTATCTTTAAAATCATTTAAAAACTTATCTTCACTAACAGTACCTGGAGTAATAATACGAACAACTTTACGTTTAATTAACTTATTAGTTAAAATATTATTATTAACTTGATTACATAAAACAATAGATTCACCTAAATTAACCAATTTAGATACATATATATCTAAAGAACGTATTGGTATACCTGCCATAGGAACACTATCTTGATTAACAAATTTTTTTTTAGTTAAACTAATATTTAATAAAAGTGATATTTTTTTAGCATCATCATAAAAAAGTTCATAAAAATCTCCTATTTGATAAAATAATAAAATATTTGGATATTTACTTTTAATCTTTAAATATTGTTTAATAATAGGAACCATATTAATAATTTAAAATATATTAACGTTTAGAATATTGAGGTCTACAACGAGATTTACGAAATCCATATTTTTTTCTTTCAACTTTTCTTGAATCACGAGTAATTAAACCAGCATTTTTTAAAAAAATACGTAAATCATTATTATATTTTAATAATATTTTAGTTATCGCATGTCTTATAGCAAATGCTTGACTAGAAACTCCTCCACCATTAACTGTCACATAAAAATTATATTTATCCATATAACTATAATCATTTATTATTTTAAAAGGATAAAATATTAATAATTGTTTAACTTTACTATTAAAATATTTCTTAAAAGAAATACCATTAACTGAAAATTTACCGTTACCTTTTTTCATAAAAACTCTAGCTGAAGATGTTTTACGCTTTCCAGTACTATATAACATTTAATTTCCCCTCAATTTTTAAATATCAATTAAAATTGGTTTCTGAGCATATTCTTTATAATTATCTCCAGAATATATTTTTAATCTTTTTAATTTTTTATTAGATAATATATTTTTAGGTAACATACCTTTTATTGCATGTCGTATAATAAATTCAGGAGATTTTTTCAACATCTTATTAAAAGTAATATATTTTATACTACCTACATATCCACTATGAAAATAATATTTCTTATTTTTAAATTTATTACCTGTTACTAATATTTTACTAACATTAATTAAAATAATATAATCACTATTATTTTTATAAGGTAAATAATTAGATTTATTTTTACCAATTAATATATAAGCTATTTTACTAATTAATCTACCTAAAATTTTATTTTTTGCATCAATTAAATATCACATATAATCCTAAAATATAATTAAATTTTATTTAAACCACCAATAATCATTGAATCAATTTTTAAAGAAGGTTGACCAACACTTACAGGAACTACTTGATCATCTTTACCACACATACTATTACCATAATCAAAACTAAAATCATTAGCTATCATACTAATATTATTCATAACTTCAAATACAGAACCAATTAAAGTAGCACCTTTTATAGGATTACATATTTTTCCTTTCTTAATTAAATAACCTTCTAAAATTGTAAAAACAAATTTTCCAGAAGTAATATCAACTTGTCCACTAGATAAATTAGCTATATAAATACCATAATCAACACTTTCTATTAAATTTAAAAAACTACTTGAACCATTTAATAAAAAAGTATTAGTCATTCTAGGAATAGGTAAACATCTGTAAGATTCTCTTCTAGCATTTCCAGTAGATTTCATATTCATTAACGAAGCATTAAATTTATCTAAAATAAAAGATTTTAAAATACCATTTTCTACAAGTATATTTTTTTTACCTAAAATACCCTCATCATCAATATTTAATGAACCCCTTAAATTTAATAAAGTACTATCATCTACTATAGTACACAAATCAGAAGCTATTTTAGTATTTATTAAATTACTATAAATTGATATACCCTTACGTATAAAATCACCTTCTAAACCATGACCAATAGCTTCATGTAATAAAACTCCAGGAGAACCAGAACCTAAAATTACTGGAAATTTACCTGATGGAGCATTTACAGCATATAAATTATTCATACCTATTCTAATAGCTTCTTTAGCTCAATGCTCAATAATAAGTTCACCATTATAATATTTAGAAATTAAATCTTCATAAGAATAACGACCACCACCACCACTAAAACCAATTTCTTGATAATTATTTTTTTCTAATTTAACTTTAAAAGATATATCAATTAAAGGCCTAACATCTCCTATACAAACACCTTCATTAGAAACAACTAATATAATTTCATAATTATTAATTAAATTAATTGATACATAATTTACATAAGAATTAATTTTTCTAATATAATTATCTAAATAAAATAATAAATCAACTTTATTTTTATTAGAAGAAAAATTTATAGAATTTTTATTTTTATAAAAAAATTCTTTTTCAGGAATAAAAAAAATATTTTTTTTTTTTTTAAATTTTACATTACTATAAATATTTTTAATATTATTAATTAAATTTAATATTGACTTAAAATTTATATTACTAGAACAACTAAAACTAACTTGATCACCAGAAATAACTCTTATTCCAACTCCATTATTAATTGATATAGAATTGTTCTTAATTAATTTTTCTTCTAAAAATAAAGATTCAACAATAGAAGATTGAAAATATAAATCACCATAACTTAATCCTTTAAAATATAAATTTGAAATTAAATCTAACAAATCAGATTTAGATAAATTATTTTTATCTAAAATATTTTTATATACTAAACTACTCATTTTATTACTCTAAATTATTAATAATTTTAATTTTTTTTTTAAATAAAATATTTATAATCAAAAACCAAAAAAAACCATCAAAAAAAGAATTAATCAAAATAAATTGATTTATATTACCAATTAAAAAAAAATTATCTAAAAAAAAAAAAAATATCCTAACTAAAAAAGAAAAAATAATAACAACATAAAATGTATGAAAATTAAAAAAAATAATAATTTTTCTTAAAAAGAAAATTATAAAAGTAGATAATAAATAAATTAATAAAGTTTTACCCAATAAAAAATTTAAAAAAATATCATATAAAAAAAATATAAAAAATATTAACTTATTTTTAATAATTAAAAAATTAATATCTAAAAAATATAAATATATAATATTTAAAATAGAAATTTTTATATCTAATATACTATTTAATATAAAAAAAAAATTTACTATACTAAATTGAAACATAAATAAAATTAGTTATATAAAAAAACAAAATTAATATTATTTAAATTTAAAAAATACTTAATATGAGCTACTAAAAAACCATTTACTAAATCTAAATATACATTATCTACTACACCTACTGGATAACCAGAAAAAGAATAATCACTTATTTTAGGTAAAATTATTATATCACCTAATTTAACATCAGAATTAATAGGAAAATCATTAATTTTCATATAATTATTACAACCATAACCTATAATAACAGCATTAATATTATTTCTTAAAACACTAACAGGAAAAATACTATTTTTGTTACAAATTAATTGTACTTTACTAAAAAAATCTCCTGAATAAATAACTTTACCTAACATACCCATGTTATTAAATAATAAACTACCATATTTAATATTAGAATCATATATATGATTAATAAATATTTCGTCAATATTATTTAAATAATAAAAAAAAATTTTAACAAAAATAGAATTATTTACTTTTTTTTTATACATAGGAATATTTAACATATTACGTAATATATTATTTTCTAATTGTAAAGAATTTAAATCAAACAAATTTTTATGTAAAAAAATATTCTTTTTTTTCAAAAAAATATTTTCTTTATAAATTTTTTGACAATTACTTAAATAAAAAATTTTTTTATATATAAATAATTTAATATTATTAATAAAATAAAAATAAAAAAAAATAATTCTATCTGTATAAAAATATATTTTATTAGATAAATTATAATAAAAATCAAAAAATAATAAAAATATAGAAATAAAAATTATAACTAAAAAATAAAAAAAATTATTACTTTTTTTAAAGAACATAAAATTATCTTATATATTATTCATTACTAAACAAATCACCATTATGAATATCTATCATTTCTAGTGCTTTACCACCACCTCGAGCTACACATGTAAGAGGATCATCAGCTATAATTACAGGTATACTAGTTTCCTCTATTAGTAAACGATCTAAATTTTTTAGTAAAGCTCCCCCACCTGTTATAACCATACCTCTTTCAGAAATATCTGAAGCTAATTCAGGAGGACATTGTTCAAGCGCAACCATGATAGCACTTATTATTCCACCTAAAGGTTCTTGTAAAGCTTCTAATATTTCATTAGAATTTAATATAAAACTTCTAGGAATACCCTCAGCCATATTTCTGCCTCTTACTTCAATTTCTTTCACAGAAGAACAAGGATATGCTGAACCTATTTCATGTTTAATTCTTTCTGCAGTTGCTTCACCAATTAAAGATCCATAATGTCTTCTTATATAACTTATTATAGACTCATCAAATTTATCTCCACCTATTCTAACTGAAGAAGAATAAACAACACCATTTAAAGAAATAACTGCTACTTCTGTAGTACCCCCTCCTATATCTACTACCATAGAACCAGTAGCATCAGAAACAGGTAAATTAGCTCCTATAGCTGCTGCCATAGGTTCTTCAATTAAAAAAACTTCTCTAGCTCCAGCACCTAAAGCAGATTCTTTAATAGCCCTACGTTCTACTTGAGTAGCTCCTACTGGAACACAAACTAAAACCCTAGGACTAGGTCTCATAAAACTATTAGTATGAACTTGTTTAATAAAATATTGTAACATTTTTTCAGTAATAAAAAAATCTGCTATTACTCCATCTTTCATAGGCCTAATAGCAGAAATATTACCAGGAGTTCTACCTAACATTTGTTTTGCTTGATAACCAACAGCAGCAACAATTTTAGAAGAACCAATACTATCTTGTTTAATAGCAACTACAGAAGGTTCATTTAAAACAATTCCTTTATTTTTAACATAAATTAAAGTATTTGCTGTACCTAAATCTATAGATAAATCATTAGAAAAAAGACCACGAATTTTTTTAAACATTGTACTTTATTTCCTAAATAAAACATTAAATTAAATACATTTTACTAAATAATACAAATATAATATACTTATAAAAACTTATATACTATTAAGTATAGTATATAAATATATATAATTTAAAGTTTTATATTTTAAAAAAATAAATTTTATAAATTCAAATATTCTTAAAATATAAACTTATCAAATTATAAACAATATTTAAAAAAACATAAAATTTTAAAAATATGTACGCTATAATAGAAACAGGTGGAAAACAATATAAAATTAAAAAAGGAGATTATATTGTAACGGAAAAAACAAAAAAAAAAAAAAATGAAAAAATAATATTTAAAAAAATAATTTTAATATTTAAAAATGATAAAATAATAAATAAAAAAAAAAAATTAAAAAATTTTATTATCAAAGGTAAAATAATAAAAAATATAAAAAATAAAAAAATTAAAATATTAAAATTTAAACGTAGAAAACACTACAAAAAAACAATAGGTCATAGACAAAAATTACAAAAAATAAAAATTTGTTCAATAAATAAAAAATAAATGGCACATAAAAAAGCTGGTGGATCAACTAAAAATGGTAGAGATTCTCGTTCTAAAAGATTAGGAATAAAACATTTTGGAGGAGAATATGTAAATGCTGGAAATATAATAATTAAACAAAGAGGAACTACATTTCATGCAGGTATAAATGTTAAATGTGGTAGAGATTACACACTATACGCAATTAAAAAAGGAATAGTAAAATTTAAGAAACAAGGTATATCAAAAAAAAAATTTGTACATGTAATCGAAAATTAATTTTTAAAATATTTAAAATTATTCAAAAAGGTTTAAAATGATACATACATTAATGACAAAAGAAGGAGAAAAAAAATTACGTAAAAAATTAAAATATTTAAAAGAAATTAAAAGACCTTCAATAATAATTTCTATATCAAAAGCTAGAGAATTCGGAGATTTAAAAGAAAATTCTGAATATCACGCAGCAAAAGAAGAACAAATTATTTGTGAAAATAAAATAAAAGATATAGAAAAAAAACTTTTCTACGCACAAATAATAGATATATCAAAAAACAAAAACAAAAAAAAAATAATGTTTGGATCATTAATCAAACTAATAAATTTAAACAACAAAAAAAAAATCACTTATAGAATAGTAGGAGATGATGAGTCTAACATTAAAAAAAATCTTATATCTATTAACTCTCCATTAGCTAAAAAATTATTAGGTAAAAAAAAAAAAAATATTATATCTTTAAAAACTATTAAAGGAAATATAAAATATAAAATAATAAATATAAAATAATTATAAGTATTAAAATTTAATAAAAAAAATTACTTTATAATATTATTATTATGAAAAATAAAAAATGAATTAATATACAAAAAAATGATAAATATATAAACTTTAAAAAAGAAAAAAATATTATATCTAGATCATGATTTAAAATTAAAGAAATTAATAAAGAGTTTAATATAATAAAAAAAGGAGATAATATAATTGATTTAGGTTGTTCACCAGGAGGATGAACACAATTTTTAATTCAAAAAAAAAATAAAATTGGAAAAATATTTAGTTGTGATATTACACCTATAAACAAAAAATTAAAAACAAATTTTATTTTAGGAGATATATGTAAAAAAAAAATACTAAACAAAATAATTAAGAAAACTATAAACTATAAAATAAATAACATATTATCAGACATATCACCTAATATAACAGGTATAAAAGAAATAGATAATCCTAAATTTAGGTTAATAGTTAAACAAATTTTATATTTATGTAAATTAAAATTAAAAAAAAAGGAAATTTAATTATAAAAATTTTTTTAGGTGAAATTTTTTCTTATACTGTTAAAAAAATTAAAAAAATATTTAAAATTGTCAAAATTAAAAAATTAAAATCTTCACGTAATTTTTCTAAAGAAATATACATAATAGCAAAATATTATAAATGTAATTTTTAAATAGAATATAAAACTATATGATAAAAAATTTACTTTTTTGATTAGCATTAACTGTCCTAATAATGACATCATTTCAAAATATAGGACAAAAAAAAAATTACCCAAATATAGAATATTCTAATTTTTTAATGGATGTAAAAAAAAACAAAATTCAAGAAGTAAAAATTAATGGTAAAGAAATTAATGTAACAAAAAAAAATTATCAAAAATATAAAACTTATATACCAATCAATGATCCAAAATTATTAAATAATTTAATTAATAAGAAAATTAAAATAAGTAGTATTCCTCAAGAAGAACCAAGTTTTATTACTTCAATTTTTATATCATGATTACCAATAATTTTACTTACTGGATTATGAATATTTTTAATTAGACAAATACATAATAATAATAATAAAAAAACATTCTTTTTTGGTAAAAGCAAAGCAAAAATTTTAAATAAAAATAATATTAAAACTACTTTTAAAGATGTAGCAGGATGTAATGAAGCTAAAGAAGAAGTAAAAGAATTAGTAGATTTTTTAAAAAAACCAAATAAATTTAAAAAATTAGGAGGTAAAATACCAAAAGGTATATTAATGATTGGTCCTCCAGGTACAGGAAAAACACTATTAGCTAAAGCTATAGCAGGAGAAGCACAAGTTCCTTTTTATAATATTTCTGGATCAGATTTTGTAGAAATGTTCGTAGGAGTAGGTGCATCTAGAGTCAGAGATATGTTCTATCAAGCTAAAAAAAATTCACCATGTATAATATTTATAGATGAAATAGATGCTGTAGGTAGACAAAGAGGTATAAATATCAGTGGAGGACACGATGAAAGAGAACAAACCTTAAATCAAATGTTAGTAGAAATGGACGGTTTTGATAGTAATAAAGGAATAATAATAATAGCAGCTACAAATAGACCTGATATACTTGATCCAGCTCTTTTACGTCCAGGAAGATTTGATAGAAGAGTAATAGTAGATTTACCAGATATAGAAGGAAGAAAGAAAATAATTAAAATACATACCAAAAAAATTCCATTAAATAAAAATGTTAATATTAAAATATTAGCTCAAGGAACTCCAGGATTTTCTGGAGCAGATTTATATAATTTAGTTAATGAAGCTACTTTAGCAGCAGCAAAAAACAACTTAGATAATGTGTCTATGAATGAATTTGAAAAAGCTAGAGATAAAATTATAATGGGAACAGAAAGAAAATCACTAATAATAAATAAACAACAAAAAGAATTAATAGCATATCATGAATGTGGACATACAATAGTTAGTCAATTAGTACCAGAACATGATCCAATACATAAAGTAACTATTATACCTAGAGGAAAATCTTTAGGATCAACATTTTTTTTACCAGAAAATGATAATTTAAATATTAGTAAAAAACAATTAGAAAGTAAAATATCTACATTATATGGAGGAAGATTAGCAGAAGAAATTATATATGGTAAAGAAAACATTTCTATAGGATCAAGTAATGATATAAAAATAGCTTCTAATATAGCTAGAAATATGGTTACAAAATGAGGTTTTTCAGATAAATTAGGACCATTATTATGAAACAAAAATATAATTAATGAAAACCAGAAAAATATATTTCCTTCTAATTATATATCTAATTTAATAGATAAAGAAACTAAAAAAATAATAAAAAAAAATTATTCACGTGCAAAAAAAATACTCCTAAAAAATATTGATATACTACATAAAATGAAAAAAAAATTAATAAAATATGAAACTTTAAATAAAAAAGAAATTAAAAAAATAATTTTTTATAAAAAATTTAATAAAAAAACTTAAACAAATATTTAATAAAATTTTTATAAAAAATTATTTAAATTTAATAAATTTTTAAAAGGATTAATATGTACAAAATATTTTTAATAATATTTTTTATTGTTTGTATATTTTTAATATCATTAATTATTTTAACTCCAAATAAAAATAACATCATATCATCACCATTTGATATTAATAGTAATATAATAACTACTAAAACTCTTAAAGATACATTAAATTTTACAATTATAATATTTGCTATATTATTTTATTTAATATCTTTAACATTAAATATAATCAAACAAAAAAAACAAAATCAACTAACAAAAAATACTAAAATATTTAATAATCATTTCATGAAATAAACTCTATTATACCGGGATGGTGAAATAGGTAAACACACTATCTTGAGGAGATAGTTTCTTAGAATTACGGGTTCGAATCCCGTTCCCGGTACTAATTTAGTAATTATTAATAAATTTTTATATTTTAACTCCCTAATATATAATTAATTTAGGAATTATAATTTATATATTTTATATTTAATTTTTAAATATAGAATAAACTTCTAAATTAATATAATTAATATAATAAAAAATTTTTATATTTTTATAAGATAAAATATTTTTTTTATAAATTTAATTGAGGCAGCTAGAATGAATAAAGAAATTTTAGCAGTTGCAGAAGCTGTATCAAATGAAAAATCTTTACCAAAAGAAATAATATTTAAAACACTAGAAAAATCATTAATTATAGCAATAAAAAAAAAATATAATCAAAAAATAGATATTGAAATAAATATTAATCGTAAAAATGGTAAATTTAAAATATATAGAAAATGATTAGTAGTAAAAAAAATTAAAAAACCATACAAAGAAATTACACTTAAAAAAGCTATTTATAAAAAAAAAAATATTAAAATAGGAGATTTTATAAAAAATAAAATTAAAATTGAAAATTTTGATAGAATAACTACTCAAACAGTCAAACAAATAATAATACAAAAGATACGTAAAATTAAAAAAAACATTACATTTAAAAAAATAATAAAAAAAAAAGGTCAAATAATTACAGGATACGTAAAAAAAATAAATAAAAAATATATCTCAATAAATATTGAATCAAATATTAAAGTAATTCTTCTTAAAGAAGATATGACTAAAAAAGATAATTTCAAAATAGGAAATAAAATTAAAGGATTAATATATAATATAAAAAAAAAAAAAAAAAAATATAAAATATATATTACAAGAACAAAAAAAACAATGCTTAAAAAACTATTAAAAAAAAAAATTCCTGAAATAAATAAAAATATTATAAAAATTAAATCTATATCAAGAAAACCAGGATTAAGAGCAAAAGTCGCAGTAAATACAAAAAATAAATATATTGATCCAATAGGAGCATGTATAGGTTTAAAAGGATCAAGAATAAAATCAATATCCAATGAATTATCAGGAGAAAAAATAGACATTATATTATGAAATAATAATCCAAAACAATTTGTAATAAATTCTTTATTACCTGCAAAAATATTAAACATTAAAATAAATAAAAAGAAAAAAATTATGGATATAAATGTAAATACCGAAAATTTAGCTAAAACTATAGGTAAAAAAGGACTAAATATAAAACTAGCTTCTAAATTAACAGGATGAAATTTTAATATAATTACTAAAAAAAATTAACAATAATTTTAAAAACTTTAAATAAATTTTAATAATATGTTTAAAAAAATAGCAAAAAATAAATATAAAAAAAAAAATAAATTTAACACAAAAAAAAATAACAATTTTAAACAAAAATATAATAACCAAAAAAAAAAAAAAAACAAAAAAAAAATAAATATTAAAAAAAAAAAAAATAAAATATTAAATAATATTAAAAATAATAAAAAAAAAATAAATATTAAAAAAAAAAAAAATAAAATATTAAATAATATTAAAAATAATAAAAAAAAAATACATAATAAAAAAAATAAAAAAATAAAATCAAAAAATAAAAATAATATATCACTTATTAAAAAAAAAAATAAAAAAATTAAAATATATAAAAGACCACCCATTATATCTATAATGGGACATGTAAACCACGGTAAAACTTCTTTAATAGATTTTATTAGATCAACAAATCTAACAAAAACAGAAAAAGGTAATATCACTCAATATATTAATGCATATTACATCAATAATAAATGAGGTAATATAACTCTATTAGATACACCTGGTCATTCTATATTTACTAATATGAGATATAGAGGTATAAATATAGCAGATATAATCTTACTAATTATATCTATAGATGATGGAATAATGCCACAAACAGTAGAAATAATTAAATATTCACAAAAATATAATATACCTATAATAATAGGTTTATCTAAAATAGATAAAAAAAATTATTTAGATAATATAAATATAATTAAAAAAAAAATAAATAAATATAATATATATCCTATAGAATGAGGAGGAAAAAATATATTCGTAGAATTTTCAATCAAAATTAACAAAGGAATAAAAAACATATTTAAAGCTATAAAAGAAGAAAGTAATAAAATAAATTTAATTACTGATATTAATAAACCTGCTTCAGGTTACATAATAGAATCTAGTATAAATAAAAATCAAGGTATTATTACAAATATAATAATAAAAAATGGAAAACTTAAAATAGGAGATATAATAATATCAGAAAATAATTTTGGTAAAATTAAATTAATTTATAACGATAAAAACAAAAATATTAATTATGCTTTACCAGCTATGCCAGTAAAAATATTAGGATTATCTAAAATATCTTTACCAGGAAATAAATTTATATCATTAGAAAATAAAAAAAAAATAAAAAAAAAAATTAAAAGAATTAATAATAAAACAACATTAAAAATAAAAAAAACAAGTAATAAAAATATATTTTTACAAAAATTAAACAGTAAAAAAAAAATTAATTTTTTATTAAAAACAGATGTATACGGATCATTAGATACTATAAAGAAATCAACAAAAAAAATACTCAATGATAAAATAAATTTTATTTATTCTAATATAGGTGAAATTAATGAAAATGATTTAAAATTAGCATTAGCAAGTAAATCAATTATTTTAGCATTCAATATTAAAATAAATAATACAATAAAAAAAAAAATTAAAGAATATAATATTAAAGTATATTTTTTTAATATTATATATAAATTAATTGAAAAAATTAAAAAAATTATAGCAAAAAAATATAAATTTTCTAAAACAATAGCAGGTAAAGCCAAAATAAAAAATATTTTTAATATATCTAAATCAGATATTATAGTTGGATGTATAGTAATACAAGGTAATATTAATATAAAAAATTCTATTAAAATAATAAGAAATAATTTAATTATATACAAAGGTAAAATAAAATCTTTAAAAAGATTTAAAAAAAATATTAAAAAAGTTGAAAAAGGTACAGAATGTGGAATATATATAAAAAATTTTAATAAAATTAAAATAGGAGATATTATTGAATCTATAAACATAAAAAATAATATAAATATATATGAAAAATAATATAAAATATAATAAAATAAGTACAGTAATTAAAAAAAAAATTATTCAAATAATAATTAAAAAATATAACCCTATTATAGGAAAAAAAAATATTTTAAATATTAACCATATTAAAATAACTAAAAATTTTTCTTATATATATATATATATTATATTTATAAATAAAAATAAAAATATTATTATTGATAATATAATAAATTTCTTACAAAAATCAGAAAAATATATTTTGTATAAAATTAAAAAAAAAATAAATATTAAATTAATACCTAAAATATTATTTAAGTATGATAATTTTAATACTAAAAAAAATAAAATACTAAAAAAAATTAACTTAGCTAAAAAAATATCTAATTTATCTTAGAAAAAATAAATTAACTAAAAGGTAAAAAAAATGAAAAGAATAGTACTTATAAGACATGGTGAAAGTATCTGAAATAAAAAAAATATATTTACAGGATGAACAGATGTAAAATTATCTAAAAAAGGTATTAAAGAAGCTAAAAATGCTGGTAAATTATTAAAAAAAAATAATTTTACTTTTAATTATGCATATACTTCATTTTTAAAAAGAGCAATTCACACATTATGAGAAATATTATATAAACTAGATTTAGTATGAATAAAAACTAAAAAAACTTGAAAACTTAATGAAAGACACTATGGAAATTTACAAGGATTAAATAAAGAAAAAACATCTAAAAAATATGGTAAAGAAAAAGTACTTCAATGAAGAAGAAGTTACACTATTAAACCACCTCAAATTACCTATGAAGATAAAAAATTTCCAGGAAATGAAATAAAATATAAAAAATTAAATAAAGAAGAAATACCTTTAGGAGAAAGTTTACTAGATACTTATAATAGAGTAATACCTTATTGGAAAAATAAAATTATACCAAAAATAAATAAAAACTTATCGATTATAATAGTTGCACACGGTAATTCATTAAGAGCACTAATTAAATATTTAGACAAAATATCAGATGAAAAAATAATCAAATTAAATATACCTACAGGTATACCACTAATTTATGAATTTAAAAATGATTTAAAAGTAAAAAATAAATTCTATCTTAAATAAAAAATGGCCCCTATTGGATTCGAACCAATGACCAAGCGATTATGAGTCGCCTGCTCTGCCTCTGAGCTAAAGGGCCTAACTATCAATAATAATAATATATAGTATATATTAACAAAAAAAAAAAAACAATTCAATTGAAACTATTCTTTATATTTCATAACTTTAACCATAGCTGGTCTTAATAATCTATTGTTTAAAATATAACCATCTTGCAAAATTTCCATCACAATATTATTGTCTTGAATATTTTTAACTTCTATTACAGAAACTGCTTGATGAAAATTAGGATTAAATTCAACATTAATTTTATCAATAATTGAAACACCAAAATTTTTTATTACAGATATAAAATTTTGTAAAGTTAACTTTAAACCTTCATATGTAATTTTATTATCTAAATTTTTACTTACTTTTAAAGCATTTTTTAAATTATCTATAATAGGTAAAATATTTTTAATAAATTTTTCTAAAGAATATTTATATATATTTTCAATATTTAACTGATTACGTTTATGAATATTTTCTATATCAGCTCTAAAACGTAAATTAATATTTTTAATATCTTTTTTAAATTTTAATAAATTATTTTCCAATTTATGAATAATTTCATTCTTATAAAATATTTTTTTTTTATATTTATGAAATTTATTTTTTAATCTTCATATAATATCACTATATCTTTTAATACAAATTTTTTTTTTATACAAATTATTATCTTGACAAATATTTTTCTTTATCATATAAATCTCCAAATATTAAATAAATCATATATATAAAATACTAATAATTAATTATATATCACAAACTAAATTTATTTTTAAATATTGAATTTAAAAAATAAATTTCTATATAATTAAATATGAAAAAAATAATTCTTTATAATAAAAAAATAAAAAAATATTTTACAGTAATTAAAAAATATAAAGCTGGAATAATTTTAACAGGATGAGAAGTACAAGCAATAAAATATAAAAATATCAATATAAACAATGGTTATATAGAAATAAAAAAAAATAAAATACCTTATCTAATAGGTATAAAAATTAAACCAATACAAAAACATATTATTAATAAAAATAGAAAAATTAAAATTTTATTAAACAAAAGAGAAATTAATTTTATATATAACAAAATTCAGCTTAAAGGATATACATTAATATTAATATCTTTAATTATAGAAAAATCATGATATAAAATTATTATAGGTTTATCAAAAGGAAAAAAAAAATATGACAAAAAAAAATATATTAAAGAAAAAGAATTTAAAAAAATAAATAAAAATATTGATTTATAAATGTTTTATATATACAATTATGTTAAGGGACTGTTTTGGATTTGACAAAATATACAAATTTAAATGTGCATGTCGAGGTACGGTAGGCCGCGTAAAAAACCGTAAATTTTAGTTGCAAAAAACAATAGTTATGCTTTAGCAGCCTAAAAACTGTGAAGCCGTCTTTTATAAAAATTTTTCTCTTTTATTTTATAAAAAACGTTTTTAAAAAGAGTAATTTTATAGAAGTTTACGTCTATAAAATATTAAAAAGTAAACTAATTAATTATTTATTTTTTTTATTTTAAATAATTAATGAATTAAAAATAAAATAAACATGTAGACCAAAAAAATAAGTTATTTTGGACGCGGGTTCGAATCCCGCCAGTTCCATAAGATTATAAAGGTGATTAGCTCAGTGGTAGAGTGTCTCTTTTACAAGGAGAAGGTCGATGGTTCAATTCCATTATCACCTATAATTTTTTATATAAAAAATTAAATATATTTTTTCTATAAACTAAATCCAATAAAGAAATGTTAATATTTTCACTAGATAAATTTGATTTTTTAATTATTTTTTTTAATAACTCATTATAAAAATTTTTTTCATTAATTTTCAAAAAATTAATTTTTATTAAGTTAATTAATTTATCAATACGATAATTAACTAAAAAACTATCACTAGGAACATTAATTTTATTTATTTTAAACTTTATATGTCTTTCTAAGAAATAAAGAAATTTTTTATTTCTTCAATTTAAAAATAAAATAGCTTTACCTAATTTACCTGCTCTACCTGTTCTACCTATACGATGTATATAAGATTCAATATCAATTGGTAAATCATAATTAATTACTAAATCAATATTTTTAATATCTAAACCTCTAGATGCAACATCAGTAGCAACTAAAATAGATATTTTTAGTCTTTTAAAATCATACAATATCTTTTCTCTTGATTTTTGATTCATATCACCATTAAATGCAGAACATGAATAACCTTTTTTTTCTATTAAATTAGATAATTTTATTGTAAAAATTTTAGTACTAACAAATATAATTACATTAAGATACCTTTCAATTTCTAAAAATTTCATTAAAATATCTAATTTATTTTTATTAGTACTAATTAAACAATAATATTGTTTAATATTAGATGGTAAAATATTATTTTTAGATTTATTTAAAATTATTTCTTTAGGATTAAACATAAATCTATTAATAATTTTTTTAATAGTTAAAGGCATAGTAGCAGAAAATAGAGCAGTTTGATGTTTAATTTTTATACAAGAAATAATATATTCAACATCTTTAATAAATCCCATACGTAACATCTCATCAGCTTCATCAATAACCAAAAATTTAACAAAAGAAATATTTATTATTTTTTTTTTTATTAAATCTAATAATCTACCAGGAGTAGCAATAATAATATGTGGTTTTTTTTTTATTCCTAAAATTTGAATACTATATTTTTGACCACCATACAATGATATTATTTTAATATTTTTACTATACTGAGTAAATATTCTAAATGAATCAGTAATTTGAATATTTAATTCTCTAGTAGGCACTAATATTAGTGCTTGAATATTAATATAATTAACATCAATATTATTTAGTATTGGTAAAACAAAAGAAGCAGTTTTACCACTACCTGTTTTTGCTATACCTAAAATATCAAAACCTTTTAAAAAATAAGGAATACATTTCAATTGAATATCTGTAGGTTTATTATAACCTAATTTATATATTACATTTAATAAATTTTTTTTTAATTTAAAATCATTAAAATTATAATATTTTTTATTAACACAAATCATTTAAATTCTCTATAAATATATAAAATAAATACAATATTAATTTACTTTTACATCTTTTATACCTAATTTAATTTTACCACTACTACTAATATTTAAAACTTTAACATAAATATTTTGTCCAACTTTAAAAAAATTATGAATATTTTTATTTCTATCGATAAAAATATTAGAAATATGAACTAAACCTTCTTTACCATTTAAAAAAGAAACAAATATACCAAAATTAACTATTTTAATAATTTTACCTAAATAAACATATCCTAATTTTATTTCCTCAGTAATTTTTTTAATTTCATTAACTAAACTTTTAATATTTTTATTATTGTAAGATACAATACTAATAACACCATTATTATCTATTTCTATAGAACAATTATATTTATCAGTAAGATATTTAATAACTGAACCACCTTTACCAATAACATCTTTAATTTTACTAATTTTAATTTTAAATTTATATATTATAGGTGCAAAAATAGATAAATATTTTCTAGAATTATTAATTATTGAATTCATTTTATCTAAAATAAATAATCTAGATTCTTTAGCTTTTTTTAACGAAAAATAAATATTATCACAATTTATACCTTTAATTTTCATATCCATTTGTAAAGCAGTTACACCATTTAATGTTCCTATAACTTTAAAATCCATATCACCTAATCTATCTTCATCACCAATAATATCAGATAAAATAATATCTTTACTTTCAGTCCTTATTAAACCCATAGCTATACCAGCTACATGAGAACTAATGGGAACACCAGCATCCATTAAAGCTAGAGAAGCACCACATACTGATGCCATAGAAGAAGATCCATTAGACTCTAAAATATCAGACACAATTCTTATTGTATAAGGAAATTTATTTACATTAGGTAAAACATTAATAATACCTTTTTTAGCTAAATAACCATGACCTATTTCTCTACGTTTTAAAATACCTACATTTCCAATTTCTCCAACAGAATAAGGAGGAAAATTATAATGAAAAATAAATCTATCTACACGTTCACCACCTAAAATATCATCAAAATTTTGAGCATCCTTTGAAGTACCTAAAGTAACTGTAACTAAAGCTTGAGTTTCACCTCTAGTAAAAAGAGACGAACCATGAACTCTTTTAGGTAAAAATCCTATTTTAATATCTATTTCTCTGATATCATCAAAATTACGATTATCTATACGTTTATTATATTTTAACAATTTTTCAATAATAATTTTTTTTTCTATATATAATAATCTATTAAAAACTAAAAAATTATTAATTTTATATTTTACATCTAAATCTAAAAATAAATTCTCTTTTATAATATTTAAACTATTTTCTCTATCTTGTTTATTTAAATTAGAATAATATATTTTTTTAAAATTATTAAAACAATAATTATCAATATAATTAATACAATCATTAGATAAATTTTCATTTAAATAACTTAAATTTTTATCTAAATTTCTAATACTTACCTGACTAGAAAAATTTTCAATATCTTTAATTAAATTTAAATAATTATTAAAACCAAAATAAATACCATCAATTATTTCTTTTTCACTTAAATTTTTTGAAGAAGCATCAATCATAAAAATACCATTTCTATTACCAGCTATTACTAAATTTAATTTACTTAAATTCATTTCTGATAAACTAGGATTTAATATAAAAGAATTATCTATATATCCTACTCTTGCAACTCCTATAGGTTCTAAATGAGATATTCCTGATATACTTAGCGCTGCAGAAGTACCTATAATAGAAATAATATCAGTACTTATTTGTGGATTTACAGATATTACATTAACAACAATTTGAATATCATTAAAAAAATTTTTATCAAATAAAGGACGTATAGATCTATCAATTAATCTAGAAGTAATAATTTCTATATCACTAGATCTACCTTCTCTTCTAAAAAAACCTCCGGGAATTTTACCTACAGAATAAAATTTTTCTTGATAATAAACACTTAAAGGTAAAAAAGTATTTTCTAAATTAACTTTATTATTAAAAACTACAGTAACTATTACAACAGTATCATCCATACTAGCAATTACAGAAGAAGTAGATTGACGAGCTATAAAACCTGTTTCTAGTTTTATTAAATTTCTTCCATATTTAAACTTTAAAATATTATATTTTAACAAAATTATTTTCCTTTAATCTCTAATATAAATATTAATTAATTCAAAAATAATAAATATATTAATAACGTAAATTTAATTTTTTAATTAAAAAATAATATTGATCTAAATTACATAATTTAATATATTTTAATATACGACGACGATGAAAAATTAATTTTAATAAACCTCTTTTATTATGAAAATCTTTTTTATAAATAGAAATATGCTTTTGTAACCTTACAATACGATAAGTTAATAATACTACTTGCATACTATGAGAACCAAAATTTTTTAGTTTGAAACCTAAATTAGTAATTCATTTATTCCTATCAGTTAAATTAGATAACATTATAAATCTCCATATAAATACTTAAAAAAATAAAAAAATACCAAAGCCCTTTTAAGGGCTTTAATATTTGAAAAAATAAAATTTTAAAATAAATTTTTTACATCATTCCACCACCCATACCATTCATACCACCATTCATATTAGGATGGCTAGAACCAATATCTGATTTATCGTCTTTAGGTAAATCTGTAATCATACATTCTGTAGTAACCATTAAACCTGCTACAGAAGCAGCATACTGTAATGCTGAACGAGTAACTTTAGTAGGATCTAAAATACCCATTTCAATCATATCACCATATTTTTCAGTAGCAGCATTATAACCATAATTACCACTACCAGCTTTTACATTATTAGCTACAACAGAAGGTTCATCACCAGTATTAGAAACTATTTGACGTAAAGGAGATTCCATAGATCTCAATGCTACTCTAATACCAACATTTTGATCTTCATTTTGAGCAGTTAAATTATTTAATCTTTCAGCAACTCTAACTAAAGCAACACCACCACCAGCTACTACACCTTCTTCTACTGCAGCTCTAGTAGCATGTAAAGCATCTTCAACTCTAGCTTTTTTTTCCTTCATTTCTACTTCAGTAGCAGCACCAACTTTAAGTACTGCAACACCACCAGCTAATTTAGCAACTCTTTCTTGTAATTTTTCCTTATCATAATCAGAAGTAGCTTCTTCAATTTGCTGACGTATATGAGAAACTCTATTAGATATTTCTTTTTGACAACCAGATCCATCAATAATTGTAGTATTATCTTTGTTAATAATAACTTTTTTAGCACTACCTAAATCACTTAAAGTTATTTTATCTAATTCCATACCAACTTCTTCTGATATTACTTTACCATCAGTTAATATAGCTATATCCTGTAACATTTCTTTACGACGATCTCCAAATCCAGGAGATTTAACAGCAGCTACTTTAACAATACCTCTCATATTATTTACTACTAAAGTAGCTAAAGCTTCACCTTCTACATCTTCAGCTATAACTAATAGAGGTTTATTAGATTTAGCAACTGATTCTAATATAGATAACATTTCACGAATATTAGAAATTTTTTTCTCTACTAATAAGATAAAAGGATTATCTAATTCTACAACACCAGATTCAGTTTTATTAATAAAATAAGGTGATAGATAACCTCTATCAAACTGCATACCTTCTACAACATCTAACTCATCTTGTAAACCAGTACCTTCTTCTACTGTAATAACACCTTCTTTACCAACTTTTTTCATTGCTTGAGCTATTAATGCACCCACATTTTCATCAGCATTAGCAGATATAGTTCCTACTTGTGCAATAGATTTAGAATCAGAACAAGGTACAGATATTTTTTTAAGTTCTATTACAGCTGCACTTACAGCTTTATCTATACCACGTTTTAAATCCATTGGATTCATACCAGCAGCTACAGCTTTTAAACCTTCATTAACTATAGATTGAGCTAAAACAGTAGCCGTAGTAGTTCCATCACCAGCAACATCATTAGATTTAGAAGCTACCTCTTTAACCATTTGAGCTCCCATATTTTCAAATTTATCTTCTAATTCTATTTCTCTAGCTACTGCCACTCCATCTTTAGTAATAGAAGGAGCACCAAATGATTTATCTAAAACTACATTACGACCTTTTGGTCCTAAAGTAACTCTTACTGCATCTGCTAAAATATTAACTCCGCGCAAAATCTTTACTCTTGCATCATTACCAAATTTTACGTCTTTAGCTGTCATAATTAATTTCCTTTAATTTTTAAAATAAATTTAAAATTTTTACTTAATAATAATTAATAAATAATTATTCAACAATAGCTAATACATCACTTTCAGACATAATTAATACTTCTTTATTATCTAATTTTTCTGTTTTAACACTATAACCATCATTAAAAATTACAATATCACCAACTTTTATATCAAGTGGTTTTATTGTTCCATTATCAAGTATACGACCTTTACCAACAGCTAATACTTTACCACGAGTAGATTTACCAGCTGCTGAACCAGTTAAAACTATACCTCCCGCAGATTTAGATTCATTATTCTTACGTTTAACTATAATACGATCATGTAATGGACGAATTTTCATTATTATCCTCCTATATAATAAATTATTTTATTATTATAATACATTAATTTAATATAATAAATTACTTAACAGTATATATTACTAATAAGGTTTTAAAAAAAAAATTCAAGATATATATAATTTGACATTAATAATTATATTAAATATAATAAAAACACTTAATCTAATTTATATTAAAATGAAATTAAAATATAAAAAAATCATATTATTAACATGTAATGTTCCAAACAAAAAAATATTTAATAACATTAAAGATATTCTTTTAAAAAGAAAATTAGTATCATGTATTAATATGATGAATAAAATAGTTTCTTTTTATTATTGAAAAAATAAAATTAAAAAAAAAACAGAAATTAAAATAATTTGTAAAAGCTTTAATTTTTTGAGAAAAAAAATTATTAAAATTATTAAAAAAATACATCCGTATAAAATTCCAGAAATACTTACATTTAAAATAAATAAAATTAATAAAAAATATTTAAATTGAATGATAAAAACCATTAAAAATAATTAAAGCCCAGATAGCTCAGTAGGTAGAGCAGAGGACTGAAAATCCTCGTGTCGGCGGTTCGATTCCGCCTCTGGGCAAATTTAAAATATTCAAATATTTTTTATAAAATCTTTAAATTATTTTTTTTTAATAAAGATTTGATTTTTTTAACTTTATCAGCTTTTAAAACATCATAAACTAACTTTTTAGCATCAAGTAATAAAGAATTACGAATATTATATTTAATTTTAGGTATAAAATTAGAACTCATACTTAATTCATCTAAACCTAAACCTAATAATAATATTGTTGATTTATCATCAGAAGCTAATTCACCACACATACCAACTTTTTTATTCTTTTTATGTATAGCATCTATAGAATATTTAATTAAACGTAATACAGAAGGAGATAAAGTTTCATAAAGATAAGAAACCATAGTATTATTTCTATCTACTGCTAACGTATATTGTGTTAAATCATTTGTACCAATACTAAAAAAATCTAATTCATTAGCTAAAAATTTAGAAATCATAGCTGCTGCAGGAGTTTCTATCATAGCTCCTATTTGGATATTTTTATTAAAATTTATCTTTTTTTTTTTTAATTCAGATTTAACTTTATTAAATTCTTTTTTTAAAAAATTTACTTCCTCTAAAGAAATAATCATAGGAAACATAATACGTACATTACCATAAACAGAAGACCTCAATATAGCTTTTAATTGATCATGTAATATTTTTTTATTATTAACATATATTCTAATTGATCTTCATCCTAAAAAAGGACTTTCTTCTTTAGGAAAATTCATATAAGGTAAAAATTTATCACCACCCAAATCTAAAGTTCTTATAGTAACTATTTTACCATTCATAAATTCTACAATTTTCTTATAAGACAAAAATTGTTCTTCTTCAGAAGGAAAAGAATTTCGATTCATAAATAAAAATTCTGTACGATATAAACCTATACCTTCAGCACCATTTTTTAAAACATTTTCTATATCTTTATCACTACCTATATTAGCAAATAATTTTATTCTATATCCATCTAAAGTTTCACCACTTAATTTACTTAATTTTAATAATTGTTCTTTTCTATGTAAATAAATTTTATTTTTTTTTTTAAATTTATCAATAATATTTTTATTAGGATTTATATAAATATTACCCTTAAAACTATCTATCACTATATAATCATTATTACGAATTAATTTAGTAATATTTTTAACTTTTATACATCCAGGTAATTCTAAAGATTTAGCTATTATTGAAGTATGAGAAGTAATACTACCTAATTCCGTAATAAAACCAATAATTTTATTTAAATTAAATTGTATAATTTGTGTAGGAGATATATCTTTGGCTACTATAATAATATTTTCTTTTTTGTCTAAAAAATTATAATCAAATATATCAATATTTTTCAAATTATATATTAATCTTTTACCTATATCTAAAAAATCATTTACTCTTTCTTTAATATAAGAATTATTCACTTTACTTATAATTTTTATTTGATTTTTTATAACTTTATCAATAGAATACTCAGCAGATATAAAATTATTTTTTATTAATTTAATTACATTATTAATAAAATTTTCATCTTCTAATAAAATTATATATCCATCAAATAATAACTTTTTATCTTCATCCAATAAATTAGATTGTATTTTTTTAAATTGTTTAATAGTTTTTTTATGAGTTTTTAAAAAATTAGAAATTTCAACATCAACATCATTAATATTAATTTTATTTTTATTAATATTAACATTTTCTTCACTTAATAAAAAAGCATTACCACACGCATAACCTGATGATACTATTGTACCTTTTATAATCATAAATATACCTTTAAATACTTCCTATAAATTAATCATTTAATTTTACTAAAATTTTTAAATAAATTATTCTTTAAATGATTTTAATAAATTAACTAAACTATCTAAAGCTCGTAATTCATCTTTACCATCTATTATAATAGTAATTATATCATTACAAGAAATACCTAAAGTTTGTATTTCAAATAAATTTTTCGCATCAATAATTTTATTTTTAAATTTTATTTTTATTTTTGAGGAAAATTTTCTAGCCTCTTTAACAAATTTAGTAGCAGGTCTTATATGAAAACCATTAACTAATTTTAAAATAATTTTTTTTTTAACCATTTTACACCTTTAAAATTTGATATTGTAAAATTTATCTTTATAAAATAAATTTAATATAAATTTATAAAAATTAACTTTACGTAATACAAAATATATTTTAACATATATAAAAATATTAATTTGAATTTTGTTATAAAAGTTAAATAATTATTAACAATTATTAATAAATTTTAAATTTTATTAAATATTAAGTAATAATTATTTATAAAATAATTAAAGAGAATCTAAAATGAAAAAAACATTTATAACTATATTAATTACTATATTTTTAATTAATATAACTTTTGCACAAAAAAAAGATCATAATTATGAAATGTATATAGGTAATAAAATAGGATGATCAAAATATAACGATTTACAAAAAATAAATACTAAATTTGGTAATATTTATGAATATAATAATGAAAAAGGAACAGGAATTTTTATAGGTTATAAAAATAATAAATATATATCTTTTGAATTAGGATATGATTGATTAGGAAAAATAGTTAAAGACAAAAAATTTACTAGTAATTTTTTTAAATCTGAAGGTATAAATTTAGTTAATAAAATTAATTTACCTATAAATAGTAAAATAGATTTATATACTAGAATAGGAAGTATAATTACAAAATCAATATATAATGAAAAAAATAAAATCAAAAAAAAACAAATAAATTATACTGATATAAGATTATCTCCATTATTTTCTATAGGACTAGAATATAAAATGAATTCTTCATGAACATCTAGATTAGATTATCAAATAATACCTAATATAGGTAATAAATTTTTTTTAAATGAAGAACCAAATAATAATTTTTTAAATATAAGTTTTTTATATAAATATAAAAAAAATAATATTAAAAATTTTAATAAAAAATATATTCATATTAAAATGAATAAAAATATAAATAATAATTTATATTTAAATAAAACTTTAGATAAAATTATTTTTTTAAATAAAAATATATATAGAATTAAAATAATCAATTATTATTTACCTAATAAAATAAATAAATTTAATTATATTAAATTAATTTATAATAATATAAATGATATAGAAAAATACTTTTTGAATAAAGGTATAGATAATATTAAAATAAGTAAAAAAATATATAATTTAAATAAATTTAAAAACATAAAAAAACAAGAAATATCAGATTATATAAATAATACTTTTATAAAAATTAAAATTATTAAATAAACTCAAAGCAGATAAAATTTTAAAAATAAAAATTTTATCTGCTACAAATTAAATTTATTTAAAGAATTAAATATTTTAATAAAGAAAAAATGATTAATTTTAAATTTAGATAATGATATATTTATTTTAATATCTAATTTTAAATTAATTAGAGAAAATCACAATTTTATTTTTTTACGATTATATTCTAAGTTATTTATAATATTTTTATAATTATTAATTTTAAGACATTTAATTTTATATAAATTTCTATATATACTTTCTATATTACCTATTTCATTAATTAATAAAATAGCTTTTTTTTTTCCAATACCTTTTATACCAGGAATATTATCAGATTTATCACCACATAAAACTAAAAAATCTTTAATAAAATTTGGATAAACTCCATACTTTTCAAAAGTATATTTAGGATTTAAAATATTTTTATAAGAAATAAATAAATAAACATTATTGTTAACTAATTGTAAAAAATCTTTATCATAAGATAATATATATATTAGATATTTATTTTTTGAATATAAATTACTAATTTTTTTTATTAAACTTCCTATAACATCATCACCTTCTACATCAGGTAAACAAAAATAATTAATATTTAATATTTTTAAAAAACTTTTAATACTTGAAATATATAAAACTAATTCTCTAGAAATTTTTTTACGATTAGATTTATATTCTTTATAAATTTTTTTTCTAAAATTATTTCTATCATAATCAAAAATTAGTAATAGGTAATTTGGTTTACAAAATTTGTATTTACTAAAAATCATTTTTCAAAATACTAAAAAAGATTTTTTAAAATTTATTTTTTTTTTTTTATAATTTATTATATAAAAAGATTTGTAGGCATATAATGTTGCATCTATTAAAAAAAATACATTACGCATAATAACTAAATTTTATTTAATCACTAAAACAAATTTAAATTTTTATTGTTTGTACTAATTTTAAGTAATTACAACTATATAATATTATAGTTTTAATAATAATACCCCCATTATATTTTATATATAAATTATTTTTAAATATACTTTTGAAATATTTATTTATTGTAATTTAATTAACAAAAGTTATTATACTACTAACAATAATAAATTTCAAGTTTTTAAAAGTATAATTTGATTCATTTTAAATAACAATATATAATAAAAATATACTTCAAAGAATTATTTATAGATTATTGTTATGAATTTAATTAACGAATTATTTGATGTTATTATAGTAGGAGGTGGACATGCCGGTATAGAAGCATCTTATATTTTATCTAAAATGAAAAAAAAAACTTTACTAATTACTTATAATAAAAATAAGATAGGAGAAATGTCTTGTAATCCTGCAATAGGTGGAATAGGTAAAAGTAATTTAGTAAAAGAAATAGATGCTATTGGTGGATTAATGGGTCAAATTATAGATATTTCTGCTATACATTATAAAATTTTAAATTCTAGTAAAGGTGAGGCTGTAAGAGCTACAAGAGTACAAATAGATAAAGAAATATATAAAAAAAATATAAATAATAAACTAAAAAAATTAAAGTATTTAACTATATATCAGGATGAAGTTATTGATTTAATAATTGAAAAATACTGTATTAAAGGAGTTATTACTACTAAAAAAAAAATATTTTCTAATACCGTAATATTATCTACAGGAACATTTTTAAATGCTAAAATGTTTATAGGATTAAATTCTTATATTGGTGGTAGAATGTTTGATCATTCATCTAGTGGAATTATTAATTCTTTAAGTAAATATTTTAAAGATATAAAATATTTTAAAACAGGTACCCCCCCTAGATTAGAAAAAAAAACTATTAATTTTTCTTTTTTTAAAGAAGAATTAAGTGATACTATAAATAGTTTTTCTTTTTTTCATAATATAAGAGAAAAAAAAAATAAATTAAAAAAAATTAAATGTTATTTAACATATACTAATAAATATACACATAAGATTGTAAAAAAAAATTTAAATAAAAGTCCTTTATATAAAGGTTATATAATAGGTAAAGGACCTAGATATTGTCCTTCAATAGAAGATAAAGTAATAAATTTTCCTAATAAAAAAAATCATCGTATATTTTTAGAATTAGAAAGTTTAAATAGTAATATAATTTATCCTAATGGTATTTCTACTAGTTTACCTTTAGATATTCAAAAAAAAATTATTCATTCTATAAAAGGTATGGAAAATACAAAAATTATTATTCCAGGTTATGCAGTTCAATATGCTTTTTTAAATCCTAAAAAATTAAAAAAAACTTTGGAAAGTAAGATAATAAATAATTTATTTTTTGCTGGTCAAATAAATGGTACTACTGGTTATGAAGAAGCAGCTGCTCAAGGATTAGTAGCAGGTATTAATGTTGGTCTTAAACTTACTAATAAAAATCAAAATTATATATTTGATAGATCTAATTCTTATATAGGTGTATTAATAGATGATTTATGTAGTAAAGGTGTAAACGAACCATATAGAATATTTACATCTCGATCTGAATATAGATTATTTCTTAGAGAAGATAATGCAGATTATAGATTAACTCCTATAGGATATAAATTAGGATTAATAAATAAAAAAAAATGATCTTTTTTTAAAAAAAAAATGAATTATATTAAAAACAATTATTATTTTATTAAAAATAAAAAAATTTACATTAAATATTTGCCTAAAAAAATAAAAAATAAATTTATTAAAAAAAAAATTAATAAGGTTAATTTAAAAAATTTAGTTTTAAATTATGATATTTTATCCAAAAATTTTACAAAAATATTTAAAAAATATAGTAATAAAATTAATATTAATTATATTAAAGAATCAGAAATTATTTTAAAGTATAAAGGATATATTAAAAAACAAAAAATAGATTTATTTAAGTTTAATAAATATAAAAATATTTCTTTATCTAAAAATATTAATTGAAATAAAGTTTCTGGTTTATCTAAAGAAGTAATAGAAAAATTAAATAAATATAAACCAAAATATTTAAATCAAGCTTATAAAATATCTGGTATTAATCCGTCTTCTATATTAAGTATAATTATTTATTTAAAAAAAAATATAAAAAATTAAATTAAATTTAAAATTGTTTTTTTTATTAAAAAAATATAAAATAATAATGTTTAGTAATAAAAATTAATTTTAAATTTTAAAAATTAAAGTATTTATTTAAAAAATTTTACTATGATAAAAAATATTATTTGAAAGTTTAAACTACCTTCTAACTATATTAAACATCATTTAGCTCACTTACAATTTAATTTAATAAAATTAAAATTTTTAAATAATTTAAATTATAAATACTCTTTTTGAAATTTAAATATAGATTCGTTAATTATATCACTTTTTATAGGTACAATATTTTTATTTTTTATAAAATATTCAGTAAATTCGTTAAGGTATAATCATATACCAAATAAATTACAAACTTTAATAGATATATTAATTTTATTTATTTATAAAAATGTAATTAATATATATGGTAAAAAAAATAAATTCGTTTTTTCTTTATCTTTTACAGTATTTACATGAATTTTACTTATGAATTTTATGGGTTTACTACCTGTAGATTTAATAAACAATATCTTTTATTTTATATTTAAATCCAATATATTTTCATATGTACCTTCTTCAGATTTAAATATAACTTTATCTATGTCATTGAGTGTTTTTTTATTTATTATTTTTTATAAATTATATAAATATAATTATAAAAAAATATTTAAGGAATTTTTATTTCATCCATTTAATTGTAAAATTTTTATACCAATAAATATTTTATTAGAAATAATAAATTTTTTTTCTAAAATTTTATCTTTATCTTTAAGATTATTTGGAAATATATATTCTGGTGAAATAATATTTTTATTAATTTATTATATAGTTCCTTGGTGATTACAATTTTTTTTTATATTTCCTTTAACTTTATTACATATATTAATTTCTTTTTTACAATCTTTTATATTTATGATACTTACATTAATTTATATATCATAAATTTTATTTTAGGAGATAAATATGCAAAATAGTATTTTATACATATCTGCTACATTAATGATGGGTTTAGCCTCTATAGGAGCATGTATAGGAATAGGTATTTTAGGTGGTAAATTTATTGATAGTGTATCTAGACAACCTAGTTTAGTATCCTTACTACGTAATCAGTTTTTTATTGTTATAGGATTAATAGATGCTATTCCTATGATTATTATAGGATTAAGTTTATATATTATATTTTCTATAATTAAATAAAATTATAAAATTTAATTAAATAATAAATTTAAATATGGAAATAAATGTTACTGTATTAATACAAATGATAATATTTTTATTTTATATAATTTTTTGTGTCAAATATATTTGACCTTATATTAATAAGGTAATTGAAAAAAGACAAAAAAAAATATATTTAGAAAATAAAAAAATTAAAAAAATAAAAAAAAAATTTTTGTTTTTTAAAAACGAAATTAAAAAAAAAATTTTAAATAGTAAAAAATTATCTTCTAAAATTATTTTAGAAGCTAAAAATAATAGTATTTTATTAATTGAAAAATATAAAATTAAAGCTAAAAAAGAATATAAAAAAATATTATATGAAGCTAGTAAGGAAAATATTATACAAAAAAAAATTATGTATGAAAAATTTTTTAAAAATATTTCTGATATTATAAATTTAATATTAATTAATATTACCTCAAATACATTTGATAAAAAAATTGATAATAAGTATATTAGTAAAGTTTTAAACAAATTCAAAATTAAAAAAAATTAATAAATTAAATATTATGTTAAATATATATAATATATCTTATTTTTATTCATTAGCTATATTAAATAATATAAATAAAAATAATATTAAATTTTATAAATGAAATAATTTTATTAAATTATTAATTTTAATATTTAAAGAAAATTTTTTTTATTTTTATTATAAAGTAAATAAAAAAAAATGTTTAAAAGAAATTTATTTTATTATCAGTAAGAAAATTTATTTATATAAAAATATGAAACTATTTATTAAAGTTATTTTTGAAGATGATATGTATTTTAATTTAAATTATATACATATATATTTAAAAAAAATATATGAGGAAAATAAAAAAATATTAAATGTTGTTATTTTTACTAAAAATAATAATTTAAATACTTTAAATATTAAAAAAATTAAAAAAATTATTAAAAATTATTTTGTAAATAAAAGAATATTTTTTTGGTTTAAAAAAAATAAAAAAATTATTGCAGGTTTTAAAATTTATATAAATGATTTAATTTTTGATGCAAGTATATTAAATATAATTAGAAAAAATATTTTTTTTTGTAAATTTAATAATTTTAAAGAGTAAAAAAATGTTACAAAAAATTTCTGGGATTAGTAAATTAATTAAGGAAAGAATAAATAAATTAAATAGTTCTGTAGATAGATATTATGAAGGAGTAATAATTTCTATAATAGATGGAATAATTAAAATAATTGGTTTATCTAAAGTATTAATAAATGAATTAATAGAGTTTCCTAATAATATCGGTTATGCATTAATATTTGATTTAGATAAATATATTGTTAATGCTATATCATTAACTTCATGTTTAAATTTAAATGTAGGTATGAAAGTAAGAAGTACAGGTAAAAAATTAAGTGTTCCGGTAGGAAAAAAATTATTAGGCCGAATTATAAATTCTTTAGGTAAACCTATAGATGGAAAAGGAAATATAGAATTTAAAGAATTTTATCCTATTGAATATAAATCACCTTCAATAATTTATAGAAGATCAATAAATAGACCTTTATGTACTGGTTATAAAGCTATAGATAGTATGATACCTATTGGTTTAGGTCAAAGAGAATTAA
This sequence comes from Candidatus Stammera capleta, assembly GCA_015140255.1. Lineage (GTDB taxonomy): Bacteria > Pseudomonadota > Gammaproteobacteria > Enterobacterales > Enterobacteriaceae > Stammera > Stammera capleta_E. The sequence continues at coordinate 148,928 of CP043993.1, forward strand.
TAATAGGTGATAGAAAAACAGGTAAAACTAGTTTAGTGATAGATATAATAATTAATCAACGTAATTTAAATGTAAAATGTATATATGTTTCTATAGGACAAAAATTATCTTCTGTATTTAATATAGTAAAAAAATTAGAATATTATGATGCCATGAAATATACCACTATAGTGGTAGCTTCATCTTCTGATGAAGCTATTATGCAATATATTTCTCCTTATTCAGGTTGTTCTATAGCAGAATTTTTTAGAAATTATGGTGAAGATGTATTAATTATATATGATGATTTAACTAAACATGCTGTATCATATAGACAAATATCTTTATTATTACATCGTTCACCGGGAAGAGAAGCTTATCCTGGTGATGTATTTTATTTACATTCCAGATTATTAGAAAGATCCGCTTATGTAAATTATAAATTTATTAAAAAGTATAATGATAATTATCATCCTAAAAATATTTCTGGATCATTGACAGCTTTACCTATAGTTGAAACTTATGAAGGAGATATATCTTCTTTTATACCTACTAATATTATTTCTATAACTGATGGACAAATATTTCTTGAAACTAATTTATTTAATTCAGGTATAAAACCTGCTATAAATCCTGGAATTTCTGTATCTAGAGTAGGTTCTGCAGCACAAACTGGTATAATGAAATATTTATGTAGTTCTTTAAGAACTTCTTTATCTCAATATTATGAATTACTTAGTTTTTCACAATTTTCATTTGATATTGATGATTTTACTAATAAACAATTAATAAAAGGTAAAAAAATTGTAGAAATACTTAAACAAAAACAATATAAACCTTTGTCTTTATTTAGACAAGTTTTAATATTTTTCTCTTTAAAATTTGATTATTTAGAAGATATTAGTATTAATAAAATAATAACATTTGAACATGAATTATATTTATATGTTAAAAAATATCATATTAATTTTAAAAAAAAAGTTAATTTATATAAACCTTTAAATAAAAAATTAATATATAAATTTAAAAAAATTATTTCTTCATTTAAAAAAAAAAATAATCTAAATATAGAGGATAATTTTGATAAATAAAAAAGATTTAAAAAATAAAAAAAATAGTATTAAATATATTTATAAAATAACTAAATCAATGGAAATGATATCTATATTTAAATATAGATTTTTTAGTGAAAAAATTATACATAGTAATATATATATTAATAATATTTTAAAACTGATTCAAAATATTAATTTTGATTATCATATTTTTTTTAATAAATATGAAAATATTAAAAATATTTTATATATTGTTATATCTACTAATCAAGGTTTATGTAGTAATATAAATATAAATTTATATAAAAAAATAATTTTAGATATAAAGAAGAAAAGAAATGGAAAAAAAATATATTTTCTTTTGTTAGGTAATAAAAGTTTATTATTATTAAATATTTTAAAAAAGAATAATATTAATTATTATTTATTTGAAAATAATATTTTTTTTTATGATATTAAAAATTATTGAAAAAGTAATATTACTAATAAAATTATTAATTTTTATAAAAAAAATATTGATACGATAGTTTTTATAGCAAATAATATATTTGCGGAAAACAAATATTTTGTTAATATTGACTATTTATTACCTATAAAATCGTATAAAAAAAGTATAAATAAAGTAAATTATTTATACGAAGATGATAAAAATATTATATATAAAAATTTATTATTTACATATATTAATAATAGAATTAATAATAGTATATTAAATAATATAATATCTGAATATTTTACTAGAATATTAGTTATGAAAAATGCTTCTTTAAATTCAGATAATTTGTTTAAAAAATTAGATTTAGTTTATAATAAAATACGTCAATTTAATATTACAAAAGAAATTACTGAATTAGTTTCTAATTTTAATATTGTTTAAATAAAATTTTATAATTTAAATATAAATTTCTATGTTATATAATGAAGGTAAAATAATACGTATATTAGGTGCTATAGTAGATGTTGAATTTAATTATAAACATACACCTAAATTATTTAATGCTTTAAATGTAGTTAAAAATAATAAAGTTATTTTAGTGTTAGAAGTTCAACAACAATTAGGTGAAGGTATAGTAAAAACTATATCTATGGGTCCTACAGATAAATTATACAGAGGTATGAAAGTAATAAATACATTTAAAAAAATTTGTATTCCTGTAGGTAAAAATCTTTTAGGTAGAATAGTAAATGTTTTAGGTAAACCTTTAGATGGTAAAAAAGATATTGTTTCTAAAGAATATAAATCTATATATAATAATCCACCTAAATATATTAATTTATCTTCATCACAAAAAATATTAGAAACAGGTATTAAAGTAATAGATTTAATGTGTCCTTTTATAAAAGGAGGTAAAATAGGTTTATTTGGAGGTGCAGGAGTAGGTAAAACAGTTAATATGATGGAATTAATTAGAAATGTTGCAATAAAACATGATGGATATTCTGTTTTTACTGGTGTTGGAGAAAGAATTAGAGAAGGATATGATTTTTATCATGAAATGTGTAGTTCTAAAGTAATAGATAAAGTTTCATTAGTTTATGGACAAATGAATGAAACACCAGGAAATAGATTTAAAGTAGTTTTTACTGGTTTGACTATTGCAGAAAAATTTAGAGATGATGGTCATGATGTTCTTTTTTTTATAGATAATATATATAGATATATTTTAGCAGGTACTGAAATATCATCTTTATTAGGACGTGTACCTTCTTCTGTGGGTTATCAACCTACTTTATTTGAAGAAATGGGAATGTTACAAGAAAGAATTTCTTCCACTAAAAAAGGATCTATAACTTCCGTACAAGCAGTATATGTACCAGCAGATGATTTTAGTGATCCTTCTTCTATTGCTACATTTTCTCATCTTGATGCTATAATAGTCTTAGATCGTCAAATAGCAGCATCAGGTATATATCCAGCTATTGATCCTTTGTTATCTAGTAGTGATCAATTGAATCCTGATATTGTAGGTAAAGAACATTATGAAGTAGCACAAAATGTAAAAAAAATATTACAGAAATATAAAGAATTAAAAGATATAATATCTATATTAGGTATAAATGAACTATCAGAAGAAGATAAATTAATAGTTTCGAGAGCTCGAAAAATACAAAAATTTTTATCTCAACCATTTTATGTTAGTGAAATATTTACTAATATACCTGGTAAATATGTATCAATAAAAAAAAATATCAAAGGATTTAAAGATTTGATACAAGGAAAATATGATCATATACATGAAAATTATTTTTATATGATAGGTGAAATTAAAGATATAAATTATAAAAAAATTTAATTTTTTGAAATATGAATTTTAATTTTTTAATGATGTCTCCAAAAAAAATATATTTTAATGATTTTATAAATTATATAAAATTATTTAGTTATTCTAATAAATTAGAAATTTATCCCAATCATACTCCTATATTATTGTATTTAAATAATACAATTATTAAAGTATATAAAAATAAGTATATTTATTTCTATATTAGTAAGGGTTTTTTAGAGTTTAAATTTAATAAACTAATTTTATTAATAAATAAATTAGTAGAATTTGATATTTTAAATAAAAAAAAATATTTATCTAAAAAAAATAAAATTTTGTCTTTATTAAAAAATAAAGTTATTTATAAAAATAATTTAAATAAATTTTTAAATTTAAATTTAAAATTAATTAATTATAATAATTTTTTATATTTTTATAAAAAAAATAAAAAGTTAGTTAAATAATTAATACTTTTATATTTGTATATATTATTATATAATTATAATGATTAAAATTTTTAATATACGGGGTTATAGCTCAATTGGCAGAGCATCTGTTTTGCAAGCAGAAGGTAAGCGGTTCGAATCCGCTTAACTCCATATAAGCCGGTTTAGCTCAGCAGGTAGAGCAACTGACTTGTAATCAGTAGGTCACCAGTTCGATTCCGGTAACCGGCATATATTTAAAAAAGGTGGGATTCCTGAGTGGTTAAAAGGGACAGACTGTAAATTTGTTGTCATTGACTTCGAAGGTTCGAATCCTTCTCCCACCATTTATTAAGCGAGTATTTTATAATGGTTATTATTTTAGCCTTCCAAGCTAAAGATACGGGTTCGAATCCCGTTACTCGCTAAGTATAATTTTTAGTAATATATTAAATTAACATTGTTTATTTTTATTTTAGTAAATTTTATTTCTTTTTTCTTTAAATTTGATTGATTAAAAATATTTTTCTTTGAAAAAATAATTTTATTTATTTTAATAAGTTTAAATAAATATATGTTTTCTATAAAAATTTTTTTTTTATTTAAATTTATATCTAAAATTATTAAAATATTTATTTCTTTTTTATTTTTTTTATTTATTTTTCTTATATAAGTTATAATTTTTTGTATTGTTATAAAAATTTTTATTATATTGTGATTATTGAAATTATTTTTATATTTAGGTAATTTAGTTTTTAATATAGAATTATTTTTATTTATTTTTTTTCATATATATTCTGTAATAAATGGAGTGATAGGGTGAGATAATTTTAATATTTTAATAAAAATATGTGTTAGTATTAATTTATTATTTGTATTTAAACAATTATTTTTGATTTTTATTTTAGTTATTTCTATATATCAGTCAGAAAAAATATTTTTAATAAAGAAAAACATTACTTGATTAATTATATCGAATCTAAATTCTTTAATATTTTTTTTAAAATTTTTAATTAATATATTTATATTATAATAAACTCAATATTCAGTTAAATTTAATTTATTTATATTAATTTTTTTTTTATTTATTTTAATTTTTAAATATTTAAATATAAATATATATATATTTCATATTTTATTACAATAATTAAAACTATGATTTAATTTTTTTATATCAAAATTTATTTTAATTTTTGTATTAGACATAGAACATAAAGTATGTCTTAAAACATCTACTCCATAAGATTTAATTCCATTTGGAAAATTTTTTTTAGTATCTTTAATAATTTTACAAATTGATTTTTCTTTTATTATATTTTTAGTTCTTTTTTTAATTAATTTACTTAATTTAATACCTTTAATAATATCTATAGGATCTATTACATTACCTATGGACTTAGACATTTTTTTGCCATTTTCATCTCTTATTAAACCTGTAAGAAGTACTTTTTTAAAAGGAATTTTTAGATAAGAATATTTTTTAGAAATATATGAACTTATCATAATCATTCTAGATATTCAAAAGAAAATTATATCAAAACCACTTACAATTAAATTTATGGGATAAAATTTTTTTAATAAAATATGATTTTTTGGTCAACCTAATGATGTAAAAGCTCATATTGATGAAGAAAATCATGTATCTAAAACATTTGTATCTTGTTTAAGTTTATTTTTAATATTATATTTTGATAGAATTTTTTTTTTATTTTTTCCTACATATACATTATTATTTTTATCATACCATATAGGTATTTTATGTCCTCAATATATTTGTCGTGAAATACATCAGTCTTGTATATTTTCCATTCATTTAAAAAATATTTTTTTATATTTTGTTGGAATAAAAATTATTTTTTTTTTTTTTACTAAACTAATAGCTTTTTTAGCTAAAGGATTAGTTTTTAAATATCATTGATTAGTAATTATAATAATTAATCTAGAGTTAGTTTTATTACTTAAATATATATTAGATATTTTTTTCTTAATTTTTAGTATATATTTTTTTTTTTTTAAAAAATTAATTATTTTTTTTTTTACATATTTAGAATTAAATTTTTTAATTTTTAATATTTTACTTATATTAATTTTTTTTTTTTTTTTTCATTTATAATTTAATATTTTAATTTTTTTTTTAAATGATCCATCTAAATTATAAATATTAATAATATCTAAATTAAATTTTTTACAATAAATTAAATGATTTATTTTATGTCCAGGTATAATTTTAGTATATTTTTTTTTTTTTGAATATTTAATTTTTTTATTATATATTATTTTAATGATATTTTTTGTTAAAGGATTAATTAATTTTTTACCTATTAATTTTTTATTTTTATTTTTTATTCCTAATGCTATTGTTCCTAACAATAATTCTGGTTGAGTAGTTTCTATTATTATAAAATCATTATTTTTTAAAAAATTTAATTTTATAAAATAATTTTTTAATATTTTTTTTTCTTTATTAATTTCTAAATCTGATAAAACACATTTAATTTTTTTATCTCAATACATAGCTTTTTTAGTTTTATATATTAATTTTTTTTTATATAAATATATAAAAATTTTTTGTACAGATTTAGTAAAATTTTTATCTAATGAAAAACATGTATTAGATCAGTCTACAGAACTACCTAAAATTTTAGTTTGTTGATAGATTTTTTTTTCGTGTTTTTTTTTTCATTTTCATATTTCATTAATAATTTTTTTTTTAGATATTTTTTTTAATGTTTTATGTTTTTTTTTTATATAATTTTCTACAATTATTTGTGTAGATATACCAGCATGATCTGTACCCATTATTCATAATGTATTGTATCCAGACATTTTTTTATACCTTATTATTAGGTCCATAATAATTTGCTGAAATGCATGACCTATATGTAAATATCCAGTTATATTAGGTGGTGGCATAATTATAGAAAAATTTTTTTTATTATTTTTATTTATATTTGGTTTAAATAAATTATTTTTTTTTCAGTATGAATAAATTAATTTACATTTTTTTATATTTAAATTATTTTTTTTCATTTTTTTTTAATATAATTAATTAAGAATTGCACAATTATGTTTATTGGTTGACCTGTAGACCCATTATTATTATATGCTGTTCCAGCAATATCAATATGTGCTCATTTATATTTTTTAGTAAAATAAGATAAAAAACATGCAGCTATAATTGTTCCTCCATATATTGTATTTGAACAATTTTTAATATCTGCTATATTTGATTTTAAATATTTTTTATATTGACTAAATAAAGGTAGTTCATGTATATTTTCTTCTATTTCTAAACTAGATTTTATTAAACAGGAAGATAATTTTTTATTATTTGATAATAAACCATTTATTTTGTTACCTAATGCTATAGCACATGATCCAGTAAGAGTTGCTATATCTATAACAAATTTAGGATCATATTTTTCAACATAAGTTAATACATCACATAATATTAATCTTCCTTCTGCATCAGTATTAATAATTTCAATATTTTTTTTAGATAAAGTTTTTATAATATCTCCAGGTTTATTAGAATTACCATTTATCATATTTTCTGCACATGCTAATATACCTATTAAATTAATTTTTATATTTAATTTGGATATTATGTATATAATTCCGTATATAGATGCTGCTCCTGACATATCATATTTCATTTTGTACATATTTTGTGATGTTTTTAATGATATTCCTCCTGTATCAAATGTAACACCTTTACCTATTATTACTATAGGTTTCATATTTTTATTATTATTGTATTTAATTTGGATCATTAATGGTTTATTATAAGAGCCTTTATTAACTGATAAATATGCATTCATACCTAGAGATGACATTTTTTTTTTATCTAAGCAAGAAATTTTTATTTTTGGATGTCTAATTTTATTATTTATTTTTTTATATATATATGTAGAATTACATATATTTGGTGGTGTATTACATAAGTTTTTAGAAATTTTAATTCCTTTAAATATTATTAATGATTTTTTAATAGCTTTTTTAGTTAATATATATTCTCTTTTGTTTTTTACTAAAAAATTTATTTTTATATCTTTATATTTATTATTTTTTTTATTTTTAAATTTATCAAATAAATAGGTTTTTTTTTTAAATATTTTAATAATATTAAATATTTTTCAATATATTTTTTTTTTAATTTTTATTTTATTTAAAAAATAAATTATATTTTTATAATTATATTTTTTAATGATTTTAAAAGAATTTTTAATGATTTTTAAAAATATATTTTTATTTATTTTTTTTTTTTTTCCACATCCTATTAAAATACAATCTTCTTTTTTAACTGAATTTATATCTTTTATAATTAAATGTGTATTTATTTTACCTTTAAAATTATATTTTTTAATTTCTTTTAAAATTAAATTATATTTTAGAATATTTTTTTTTATTTTATCATTTTCATATATATTTATTATTGCGCATTCATTTTTTTTATAATAATTTTTTTTTTTTTTAAATATTTTGTATTTCATATTTTTATAATTTTATTGTTTAATTTTTATGTTTAAAAGTGATAATTTATTAATTATAATATAATTTAGAAGTTTTTATTAATTTATTTATTAAATATATGAATTTAAAAGATATTTTTTTTATAGGTAATAATATTATTTATTTAAATGAACCCTATAAAATAGAATTTATTGATTTTATTAAGCCAGGTAAAGGTCATGAATTTATACGTACTAAAATAAGAAATTGAATTACAAATAAATTAATTACTAAAACATTTAAATTTTTTAGTAATATAAAAAAAGCTAATATTTATATTGATAAATATTTATATATATATAATTTAAAAAATTATTGGTATTTTTTAAATAAATGTAATTATCATCAAATTTCTTTATCTAAAAAAATAGTTAATAAGTATATTTCTTTAATATTTATAAATAATTTTTATAAAATTGTATTTTGAAATAATAATCCTATAAATATAATATTACCTAAATATGTAATATTAAAGGTAATTAAAATTTATTTTGATAAAAAAGATTATTCTTTTTCTAATATTAAATATGTAAAATTAGTTACTGGTTTAAAAATAAAAGTTCCTAATTTTATTAATATAGGAGATATTATTAAAATAGATACAAAATATTTTTCTTATAAATCTCGTGTTAATAATTTTAATTATATATAAAATAATTTATTATTTTTATTTTTATTAATATATATTTTTTTTTTATATTATATTTTTTATAATAATAAATATATTTTAAATAAATATTTAATTTATTAAGTTAAATTTGTTATATAAATTTTCGGAGTTTTTATGTTAGAAAATAAGAAAATTTTAATTGTAGATGATGATATAGAATTAATATCTATTTTAAAAAATTATTTAAGTAAGTATAATTTTAATGTAAAAAATGTTATAAATTCTATTCAGATGCAAAGATTATTAGTTAGAGAAATATTTCATTTAATTATATTAGATTTAGTTTTACCTGGTGAGGATGGTTTATCAGTATGTAAAAGATTACGTAGTGAAGATAATTTTATTCCTATAATTATAGTAACTGCTAAAAATGATGATATAGATCGTGTTATAGGTTTAGAAGTTGGTGCTGATGATTATATTTCTAAACCTTTTAATCCTAGAGAATTATTAGCTCGTATAAGATCTCTATTAAGACGTCAATATTATGAAACATCAAGTATATCATTATTTAAAGAAGATATTATAGTAAAATTTGGTAATTGTGAATTAAATTTAATTACTAGAGAAATGTTTAAAAATAATAAAAAAATTTTTTTAACTAGTAGTGAATTTTCCATATTAAAAGTTTTAATAAATAATGCTAAAAAACCTTTATCTAGAGAAAAATTAATGTTTTTAGCTAGAGGTAAAGAATATAATGCTATAGAAAGATCCATAGATGTACAAATATCAAGATTACGTCGTTTAATTGAAAATAATTCTTTTAAACCTAGATATATACAAACTGTTTGAGGTTTAGGTTATGTTTTTGTACCAGATAGTAATAATATACAATAAATTTATTTAAATAAATTATTTTGTTTAGTTTATAAGATATTTTTTTAAAAAAAAATTAAAAAAATATCTTACTTTACAGGGGTAGAAGGATTTGAACCTTAACCTATGATTTTGGAGACCATTATTCTACCGGATTAAACTATACCCCTAATAGGTCTAAGCGGATTTGAACCACTGACCTCACCCTTATCAGGGGTGTGCTCTCGCCGCTGAGCTATAGACCTATATAATTATCTTTAAGAGAAAGTATAACAAATTTAAATTTTAAAGTCACTATTAATATTTACATTATTTATTTAATTTATAAATTATTTATTATAATATAGTATATTATTAATTAAAATTAATAAATTTATGAAAGATGAAAATATATTTAAAAAAATTGTTTCTGGTAAAATAAAAACAAAAATTATTTATAAAGATAAAGATGTAACTGCTTTTTATGATATTAAACCTAAATCATTAGTACATATAATTATTATACCTAATATTTATATAAAAAATATGAATGAAATAAAAAAAGAACATATTATTATTTTAGGTAAAATGTTATATATATCTTCTAAAATAGCAAAAAAAAAAGGTATTAGTAAAAATGGATATAGAATAGTAATAAATTGTAATAAACATGCTGGGCAAGAAATATTTTATTTACATATACATTTATTAGGAGGTAATTATTTAGGTGATATAGTAAATTAATAATTAATAGTATTAAACAATCAATAAATATATGAAAACAAGAAAATATTCTTTATTTACTTCTAAAAATATCTCTTTAGATAAAAATAGTAATTATATATATAATTTAATGATAAAAGGAGGTATTATACGTAAATTATCATCTGGTATATATATATGGTTACCAAATGGTATTAAAGTTATTAATAATATTATTAATTTGATTAGAAATTATTTTGATAAAATTAATGCTATAGAAGTAAATATGCCTATTATACAACCTTCTTATATATGAAATAAAAGTGGTAGATTATTAGAATATGGTCAAGAATTATTTAAATTTTATGATAGAAATAATAAATTATTTATTATATCACCTACACATGAAGAAATTATTACTAAATTAATAAGTGATGAAAATTTTAATTTAAATTTTTATCCTAAAATTTTTTATCAAATACAAAAAAAATTCAGGGATGAAATTAGACCTAAATTAGGTCTTATAAGATTACGTGAATTTTTTATGAAAGATGCCTATTCTTTTCATAATTCTTTAGAATGTTTAGATAAAACTTATTTTAAAATATTTAATGTATATAAAAATATTTTAAGTAATTTAGGTTTGAATTTTTTTTATAAAAAAGCGAATTGTGGAAATATAAAAGGTTTTTTATCTCATGAATTTCATATATATTCTGATATTGGAGAAAATAAAAATTTTATTAGTAAAAAAAAAATATGTAATTATTCATATTTTTTTAAAAAAAGAAAAATTAATTATTTCTCTATTAGAAATAATAAAAGAATTAAATTATTTAATATAAATAATTTTAAAGAATTTGATAAAAAATATAATTTTTTAAAATATAAAAAAATAGTTAAAACTTACTTAGTAGAATTAGTAAATAAAAAAAAATCTTTTTTTTTATTGGTATTAATACCTTTAAATAAAAAAATAGAAATTTTTAAATTATATAAAATTTATTCTTATGTAAATAAAATAATTATATGAAATAAAAATCATATTTTTTCAAAATTTAAATTTAGGTCTATGTTTTTAGGACCATTTTTAAATTATAAAATTATTTCTGATTTTTCTTTAATAAATACTAAAAATTTTATTACTGGTGCTAATAAAGAAAATTTTTTTTATATTAATGTTAATTGATTTATTAATATAAATGTAAGTGGTTTTTATGATATATGTAGAAATACAAATTTTTTTTTATTTAAAAATAATAAAAAAAATAAAAAAGAAACAAAATCTACTGAAATAGCACATATTTTTAAATTAGGTAATTATTATTCATCTATTTTTCATAATAATTATTTTTTTAATAAAAAAATTTTTATGGGTTGTTATGGGATAGGAATAACTAGACTAATATCATGTTTAGTAGAAAATTATCATGATAATAATGGTATTATATGACCTTTATTAATTTCTAATTTTAAATTAGGTATATTACCTATTAATATAGGTAAATCTAAATTAGTCCATAATATTTCTATGGAAATATATAATTTTTTAATTAAAAAAAATATAGATGTTTTATTAGATGATAGAGAATTATATATAGGGGAAATGTTTAATGATTTAAATTTAATTGGTATTCCTAATTTACTAATTTTAAGTGAAAAAAATTTATTACTTGGTTTGGTAGAATTTCAAGATAGATTAAATAAAATTCAGAGATTTATTTATATAAATGATATATTTAATTATTTATTAAATAAATATAATTAAATTATTTATTTAATTCATTCTATTATTCAATTTTTTTTTTTAGGTTCTCCTTCTTCAGTAATAAAAATATTTGGACATAAAATAGGTTTATCATTGTAAAAAATTATAGGCATATGTTTTCTTAATCATGGAAAAACTTTTTTTTCTTGTCATATTTTTTTAATTTTTTTAAATTTTTGATTTTTTATTTTTATTTTATTTTTTATTTTAAATTTTATATAAATAGATTCATTTTTATTAATTTTTCTAATTAAATTTTTATTTTTTTCTTGAGATTTTATTATTTTTAAATAACCATTTTTATTTGGTAAATGAAATTTTTTTTTAATATTTTTTCATAAAAATGATGTTTTACTGGTATTTTGATATTTTTTAGTTAAATATAAATTATTTTTGTATTTATTAATTATAAATTCTTTAAAAATAAACTGTAAATAATTATTTTCTTTATATTTTATTATTTTTTTTCACATATTTTTCATTAATTTATATGAAATCATTTTTTTTTTATTTTTTTTTATTCATATTCTGGTAATAATGAATTTTTCATCATTATTTAATGAAATTATATTTTTTAATTTTAAAGAATTTTTGTGTTTATTTTTTTCTTTTATTTTTTTTTTAAATATTTTATTTAATAGTTTTTCTTGTTTAAAACATATTTTAGCACTTCTATATACTGATGATATGAAATATGGTCATTTTTTAGTTAATTTTTTAATTATTGATAATCTTAAAAAATTTCTTTCTAATTTAATATTATTATTACTACTATCTTCTATTCATTTTAATTTTTTTTTTTTTGCATATTTTTTAATTTTTTTTTTACTAATTTTTAATAAAGGTCTATAAATAAAATTATTTTTATTAATTTTAATTTTTTTTTTTATTCCTGATAAACCTTTAGGTCCACTACCTCTTTTTAAAGCTAAAAAAAAAGTTTCACATTGATCATTTTTATGGTGTGCTGTTAATATTATTTCATTATTTAATATATTTTTTTTATATATTGAATATCTTATTTTTCTTAAATTACATTCTATATTTTTTTTTATTTTTATATATATTTTTTTTGTGATTAATTTAATATTCAATTTTTTACATATTTTTTTACAATGTTTTGATCATTTATCAGATAATGGATTAATATTATGATTTATATGTATTGCTCTTATATATATTTTTTTTTTTAATGATTGTGTATATAATTCATGTAATAATACAGTAGAATCTATTCCTCCACTAAATCCAACTAAAAAATATTTATATTTTTTAATTAACAAAGTAATTTTTTTTTTTATAGACATAATATTATTTTATACCTGTATGTCCAAAACCTAATTTATTTCTTTTTGTTTTATTTTTAAATTTATTGACTATAGAAAATTTTACTTTTCATATTGGTATAAATATTATTTGAGCTATTCTATCTTTATTTTTAATTTTGAAAGGTTTTTTACTTCTATTTAATAATGGAATTATAATTTCTCCTTGATAATCTGAATCTATAATACCTATACTATTACTTAATATAATACCATTTTTATGTCCTAATCCTGATCTTGGAACAATTAATCCAGTAATATTTTTTTTTTTAATATATATTTTAATTCCGGTTTTTATTAATTTTGTTTCTAAAGGTTTTAAAATTATATTTTTTTTTAAATATGCTTTAATATCTAGTCCTGATGCTCCATTGGTCATATATTTTGGTATTCATGAATTTTTATGAATTTTAAATATTTTAATTTTTTTCATTGTTTTTAATATTAAATTATATTAATATATATAATATTATATTTTATAAATATAAATGGGTCGTTAGCTCAGAGGTAGAGCAGTTGACTTTTAATCAATTGGTCACAGGTTCGAATCCTGTACGACCCAAAATAATTTTATTATTTATACATAAGATCTATATGTAATATTTTATTTTTAAATGGATGTTTTTGTATTTCTTTTATATTTGATTTAATTATTTTATCTTTAAATTTTAATTTCAAAGTTATATCTTGTATTTTTTTATATTTTAATTGATTTTTTTTTATTGTATTATATATAATATTATGTTTTATATAAAACATAATGTTTTTTTTTTTTTTTCCATATATTATTCCTGGTACTAAATTTTTATTTCTTATTTTTCTACTGTATTTAGAACCTTTTTTAATTTTATATTTTACTGATAATAAGATACTTTTCATATTAATTTTTTAAAATTATTATATTTATAATATATAATATAATATAAAATATATATATGACAAATAAATTGAAAATAAAAGAAAAGAAAATTGGTATATATATTAATAATTACGAATTAAAAAAAATTTTTTTTTTAATAAAAAATTTAGGTATAAAGGTATTTTCTTTTTTTATTTATCCACCTTGAATAAATAAAAAAAATATTTTTTTATTTTATAAAATTAATAAAATTTTTTTTTTTTTGAAGAAAAATAATATTTTAAATAGTTTTTTTATAGCACATAGTAGTTTTTTGATTAATTTAGGTCATTATATAAAAGAAAAATTATATTTTTATAGATATATTATGATTAAAGAAATACATTTTTGTAATTTACTTAAAGTAAAATATATTGTTTTTCATATTGGTTATCATTTAAATATGATATCTAAATATAAATGTATTCAGTTAATTATTAAATCTATAAATTATATAATAAACAAGACTAAAAATATTATTTTATTAATAGAAAATACTGTTAATAAAGGTACTTCTATAGGTTATTCTTTAGAACAAATTTCATATATTATTTCTAATATTGAAAATAAATCACGTATTGGAGTATGTATAGATATATGTCATGCATTTTCTTCAGGTTATGATTTAAGAAATTTTTCTTTATGTGAATATTTTTTTTTAAATTTTCATAATATTATAGGATTAAATTATTTAAAAGCTATTCATTTAAATGGAAGTAAATATAATTTTAATAGTAAAAGAGATAGACATGATTCTATAATGAATAATTTTATTGGTAATAATATTTTTTATTGAATTATGAAAAATAATTTTTTAAATAATATTCCATTAATTTTAGAATCCAAAGATAATTCTTTATGAATTAAAGAAATAATGTGATTGTATTCAATATAATATTATTATTCAATAATTACTATTGATATAACGTATTTTTTTTCATCTGTTATACTTATATGAATTTTTGTAGCATGTTTTTTAATTAAAATTTTTGCTGCTTTATTTAAAAAATATATTTGTGGTTTACCATTTTTATTGTGTATAATTTCAAAGTCATTAAAATGTATACCTTTTTGTATACCTGTACCTAAAGCTTTACATGATGCTTCTTTAGAAGCAAAGCTTCTAGCTAAAAATAATATTTTATTTTTTTCTTTTTTATATTTTTTAAGTTCTAATTTAGTTAAAATTTTTTTTGATAATTTTTTAATTAAATTAGGTGACATTTTTTTAATTCTATTTATATTTAATATATCTATACCTAATCCTAATATTTTCATATTAATTTCTTAATTTTGGTTTTTTAAATTGTTTTTTAATTGAATTAGATAATTCATCTAATGATGATTGTTCAAGATTTTCAATTTTATTTTCTCAAGATAATTGAGCTTCAGCTAAATAAGTATGAATAGGGTAACCATTATCATCTTCCATAATTACATGATATCATGGAGATTTTTTAAATGTTTTATTTATTAATTTTTCATCTAAATTTGATTCTATATAATTATATTTATAATCTATATCTATTATTACCCCTAAAAAACCAAATAGTTTATGTCTTACTTTTTGTCCAATATTAAATTTACTAGATATAATCATTTTTTTCCTTTTTTAAAATAATTTATTTTATTAATTATATTGTTTTTTATATTAATTTAAAACTATTTATAATCATTTTTTAATTTTAAAATATATATATGATATAAAACTTAATGTAAACATTCCTATAATTGTTATAGGATATCCATATTTTCAGTTTAATTCTGGAATATATTTAAAATTCATTCCATATGATGATGATAATAATGTAGGTGGTAAAAATAATACTGATATTAATGAAAAAATTTTTATTATACGATTTTGTTCTATATTCAAAAATTCTATAGAAGATTGTATTAAAAAATTTATTTTTTGAAATATAGATTCATTATGTGGAAGTAAAGATTCTATATCTCTAATTATTTCTTTAGCTTGTTCTATTTGTAATTTTTTTAATACTGTTTTTCTTATTAAAAAATTTAATGCTCTTTTAGTATCAGATAAACATATTCTTATTTTAGATGTAGTATCTTCTTTAATGGATAATTCTGATATAGAACTGTTAAATTTTTGATTATTTTGATCTCTTAATATAATTTGAGTTAAATTTTCTAAATCTTTATATATATTTTCTATTTCATTAGCTAGTTGTTCAATTTTAATTTCAAATAAATTTAATAATAATTCGTATGGATTACAATGTATTAATATTTTTTTTTTAGTTTTTATTCTATAAAAACGAAATGCTGGTAATTCTTTTTCTCTTAAAGAATAAAGTTTATTATTTTTAATTGTAAAAGCTACTGCAGAATTACTTATTCTATTATTTGAATCTTTATAAAAAAAAAATGAATGTACATGTAAACCATCTCTGTCAATATAAAATCTAGCTGATGATTCTATATTAAATAATTTTGGTCTTTGTATAATTCTTTGTCCTAATATATTGAGTACATACATTCTTTCTTCTATTGTTGGATCTATTAAATCTGCTCAAATATAATTAGTTATTTTAATTGGTTTTTTTTTTTTATATATTTTTAATTTTCTTAAACTTTTTTTTTTTAATTTAAATATATTTAACATAAAAGTATTTAAATTGTATATATTTATATTTATTATATTATTAGATTCATAAAATTTATATATTTTATAAAACGATTTGTTTTTAAAATTTATTTAGAAATTTATTTAATATATTTATGTTTTTAAAAAAATGTAGTAATATAATAATTATTATTAGTTGGTGAGGAATTTATATGAATAAAAATATTTTAGATGTAGATAGTGATTCTTTTAAAAATGAAGTGTTAAATTATAATGGATATGTATTAGTTGATTTTTGAGCAAGTTGATGTAATCCTTGTAAATTATTTGGTAAAATTTTTAGTAATGTTTATAAAAAATTTTATAAAAAAGTTAAGTTTGTTAAAGTAAATATAGAAAATTCCAGTCATATTCAAAATAAATATAATATTAGAAGTATTCCAACTATAATATTATTTAATAATGGTGTTATTTTATCTACTAAGGTAGGTTTATTAAAAGAATCTGATTTAATTAATTTTTTAAATTCTCATAAGTTAGATTAATTTTTATCTCTTCTCCAATTTAATTATTAATAATTAAATATTTATTATGAATCTTACGCAACTAAAAAATGTGTCAGTTTCTAAGTTAGTTATGCTTGGAAAAAAAATAGGTTTAGAAAATTTAGCTAGAATGCGTAAACAAGATATAATTTTTTCTATTTTAAAACAACACTCTAAAAGTGGTGAAGATATTTTTGGTCAAGGTGTATTAGAAATTTTACAAGATGGTTTTGGTTTTTTAAGATCTTCTGATAGTTCTTATTTAGCAGGTCCAGATGATATTTATGTTTCTCCTAGTCAAATACGTAGATTTAATTTAAGAACAGGTGATACTATATCTGGTAAAATACGTCCTCCGAAAGAAACAGAACGTTATTTTGCTTTATTAAAAATTAATAAAGTTAATTATGATAAACCTGAAAATTCAAAAAATAAAATACTTTTTGAAAATTTAACTCCTTTACATACTAATTGTCGTTTATATATGGAAATTGGAAATGGTTCTCAAAATGATATAACTTCACGTGTATTAGATTTAGCTTCTCCTATAGGTAGAGGTCAAAGAGGTTTAATAGTTGCTCCTCCAAAAGCTGGTAAAACTATTTTATTACAAAATATTGCGCAGAGTATTAGTTATAATTATCCTAAATGTGTGTTAATAGTTCTTTTAATAGATGAAAGACCTGAAGAAGTTACTGAAATGTATCGTTTAGTAAAAGGTGAAGTTATAGCATCAACTTTTGATGAACCTGCTTTAAGACATATTCAAGTTTCAGAAATGGTAATTGAAAAAGCTAAAAGATTAGTAGAACATAAAAAAGATGTTATTATTTTATTAGATTCTATTACTAGATTAGCTCGTGCATATAATACTGTTGTACCTTCTTCAGGAAAAGTTTTAACTGGTGGTATAGATGCTAATGCTTTGCATCGTCCTAAACGTTTTTTTGGTGCAGCTAGAAATGTTGAAGAAGGTGGTAGTTTAACTATTATTGCTACTGCTTTAATTGATACAGGTTCTAAAATGGATGAAGTAATATATGAAGAATTTAAAGGTACTGGTAACATGGAATTACATTTATCTCGTAAAATAGCAGAAAAAAGAATTTTTCCTGCTATAGATTATAATAGATCTGGAACTAGAAAAGAAGAATTATTAACTTCCTTAGAAGAATTACAAAAAATATGGATTTTAAGAAGAATTATTCAACCAATGAATGAAGTAGATGCTATGGAATTCTTAATTAAAAAATTATCTATGACTAAAACTAATAGTGATTTTTTTAAAATGATGAAAAATAGTAATTAAATATATTTTAAAATTTACTATTATTAATATATAATAAATATATTATTGGTGGTTATAGCTCAGTTGGTAGAGCTCTGGATTGTGGTTCCGGGAGTCATGGGTTCGAATCCCATTAACCACCTTTCGGTGAGTGGCGCAGCTTGGTAGCGCAACTGGTTTGGGACTAGTGGGTCGGAGGTTCAAATCCTCTCTCGCCGATTAATAATTTTAAATTTATGAAAAATATATTAGTTACTTGTGCTTTACCATATTCTAATGGTCCTATACATTTAGGACATATTTTAGAGCATATACAGGCAGATATATGAGTTAAATATCAAAGATTTTTTTTAGGTAATAATGTATATTTTATATGTGCTGATGATGCTCATGGAACTGCGATAATTTTAAAATCTATTGAATTAAATATAGATCCATTATTAATGATAAAAAATAATTTATCAGAACATAAAAAAATTTTTAGAAAATTTAATATTTCACATGATATTTATTTTTCTACACATAGTAAAGAAAATTATTATTTTTCTTTATTATTATTAAATAAAATTAAATCTAAAAATTTATTAGTTAAAAAGAGTATTATGCAATATTATGATGTAGATAAAAAATTTTTTTTACCTGATAGATATATAAAAGGTATTTGTCCAATATGTAAATCAAAAGACCAATATGGTGATTATTGTAATATATGTAATAATATTTATTATTCTCATAATTTAATTAATCCTATTTCATTATTATCTAATAAGAAACCAATTTTAAAAAAATCTAAACATTTATTTTTAAAAATTAATTCTTTTAAAAAAAAAATAGAGAAATGAATTTCTTTATGTTTTTTACAAAATGAAGTCAAAAATCAATTATTGTATTTACTTAATAAAAAATTAATTGATTGAAATATTTCACGTGATTTACCTTATTTTGGTTTTAAAATTCCAGATAGTTTTATTAAAAAAAAATATTTTTATGTTTGATTTGATGCTCTTTTATGCTATATAAGTACCTTTAAGTATTTTTGTAAAATTAATAAATTTTCTTTTTTTAATAAATTTTGAAAAATTAATAATAATTACTATATATATAATTTTATAGGTAAAGATATATTATATTTTCATGGATTATTATGACCTATAATATTAGATATATTAAATTTTAAAAAACCTACTTCTCTAATTGTACATGGACATGTTTTAATAAATGGTAAAAAAATGTCTAAATCATTAAATAATTTTATTAGTGGTAAAGATTGATTAAATATTTTAAATTCTGATAGTTTAAGATATTATTTTTCTACTAAATTATCTTTTAAAATAAATGATATTAATTTATCTTTAGATGATTTTATTAAAACTATTAATTCAGAAATTGTAAATAAGTTTGTTAATATACCTTCAAGAATATATAAATTTCTTGAAAATTATTTTAATAATATTTTATCTGGTGAAATTTATAATATTAATTTTTATTATTATTTTGTTAATAAATTTAATTTAGTAAGTGATTATTATTTAAAATTTAATTATAAAAATGTATTATATGAAGTTAATAATATGATTGATTTATTAAATAAATTTATAAATGATACTCAACCTTGGTTATTAATTAATTCTGAAAAAAAAATAAAGAAATTACATTCTTTTTGTACTACTATTATAAATATTTTTAAAATAATTTCTATTTATTTATATCCTATAGTACCAAATTTATTTTCAAAAATTGAAAAATTTTTAAATTTAAAATTAAGTATTAAAAATTTTCATATACCTATTTTAAATCATAAAATATCAAAATATGAAAAATTATTTTTACGTGTAGATAAATCAATTATAAATTATTTTAATAAATTATAATGTAGAAAATTATTAATATTTATTTTATATATAATAAAGAGGAAAATAATAATATGGTTTATTTAACTGTTCAAAAATCAGTAGAAAAAATCGGTAATAGATTTGATTTAGTTTTAATAGCTTCATATAGAGCTAGACAAATACAATATTTTTCTAAAAATACTTTTTTAAAAGATTCAAAAAATGATAAACCAACTATTTTAGCTTTAAGAGAAATAGAAAATGGTTTAGTAGATAAAAGTGTTTTAGATATTATTTTTAATAAAAAAATAACATTTTAATTTTTTTTAAAATGAAATTTTATCTTGTTGGTGGAGCTGTAAGAGATAAATTATTAGGTATAAATATTAGAGATAAAGATTGAGTAGTGATTAATTCTTCATATAAAGAAATGATTGATTTAGGTTTTAAAGCTGTAGGTAATTATTTTCCTGTTTTTATTCATCCTATAACTAAAGAAGAATATGCTTTAGCTCGTACAGAAAAAAAAATTGGTTTAGGATATAATGGTTTTATATGTGATTTTTCTAATAAAATTACTTTAAAACAAGATTTATTTCGTAGAGATTTAACAATTAATGCTATAGCATTAGATGATAAAGGTAATTATTATGATCCTTATAAAGGTATAGAAGATATTAAAAATCGTATTATAAGACATATTTCTCATTATTTTTCTGATGATCCATTAAGAGTTTTTAGAGTAGCTCAATTTTATTCTCGTTTTTTAAATTTTAATTTTTCTATTTATCCTAAAACTTTATTTCTAATGAGTAAAATATCATCTTCGGGTGAATTATTATCTTTAAGTGTAGAAAGAATTTGAATAGAAACTAAAAAAGTTTTAAAAAATTATAATATTTTCTGATATTTTAATATTTTAAATAAATGTAAAGCTTTAAAAATAGTTTTTCCAGAAATTATTTTTTTATTTAGAGATAATATTAAAAAACAATATTTTAATTTATTATCTATTAGATTATTACATTTAAAATGTAGTACAAAATTAAATTTTTCTTTTGTCTGTTTTTTTTTTTATGAAACAATTTTATCAAAAAATTTTTTTTTAAATAAAAATTTTTATTTTTTAAAAATAAAAAATTTTTGTAAAAGATTATGTATTCCTAAAAAATATTTTTTATCATTTAAATTTTTATATAAATTTTTACTTAAGATTTTTTTTTTAAATAAAACTAAATTAGTTCAATATATTTTAGATATTTTTTATGAAATAGATATATGACGTAAACCTAAAATTTTATGAGATATTATAAGTATAATGAATATTTTTCAATTGTTACCTTTAAAAAATAAATTTTTCTTTTTATTTTTAAAAAATTATTTATTAGATATTTATAATACTATTTTTATAATTAAAAATAAATATATAATTAAATTGGGTTTTAAAGGTATTGAAATAGGTAAGAAATTATATGAATTACGTTTTAAAAAAATTTTTTTTTTTATAAAAGAAAGAATAAATAAAAGTTAAAATTTTTCGTTTATTTTTCATTTTGGTTTAATTTTAATTTTAATATTTTGTTTATATTTTGTTTTTTTTTTCATTTTTAAATATCCCGTATAAGCTATCATAGCAGCATTATCAGTACATAATTTTTTTTTAGTAAAAAAAGATTTTTTATTTATTTTTTTAGTCATTTTTTTAATTTTTTTTCTTAATGTATTATTAGCACTTACTCCTCCTACTACAGATAAATATTTTATGTTAAATTTTAATAATGCTTTTTTAGATTTATAAACTAATATTTCTGTAATACTATCTTCTAAAGAAAAACATATATCACATTTAAATTGATATTTATTAATATTTTTTATGTTTTTTTTAATAAAATAATATACATGTGTTTTTAATCCTGAAAAACTAAAACAAAAATTATTTTTATTAATGATTGGTTTTGGAAAATTAAAATTTTTTTTACCAAATTTAGCCATTTTAGATATTTTTTTCCCGCTAGGATATTTAAGTCCTATCATATTACCAATTTTATCAAATGTTTCTCCTGCAGAATCATCTAAAGAATGTCCTATAATTTTATATTTTTCATATTTATAAACTATTACTAAAAGAGTATGTGCTCCTGATGTAACTAATGATATAAATGGAAAAAGAGGTTTTTTTTTAGCTAACATAATAGACATTATATGTCCTTCAATATGATTAATAGGTATTGAAGGTATTTTATATATTAATTCTAATGTTTTAGCTACAGTTGTACCTATTAATAATGAGTTAGGTAAACCTGGTCCTGCTGTAAATGCTATAGCATTTATTTTTTTAAATTTTATTTTTTTTTTTTTAAGTACTTTTTTAATTAAAAATATTATTTTTTTTGAATGATCTCTAGATGCTAATATTGGTACTACTCCTCCATATATAGAATGTATTTTTTGATTATAAATTTCATTAATTATTATACCTTTTTTTTTTGTATATATACTTATACTAGTTTCATCACATGATGTTTCTATACCTAAAATTATCATATATTTTGTTTATTTTATTAATATGTTAATATTATATTTATTATATTATAATTAATGATATTTATTTAGTTGGATAAAATTATGCCTTTGATTAAAATTAGAGATAACGAACCTTTTGATATTGCTTTACGTAGATTTAAAAGATTATGTGAAAAATCTGGTATTTTAACTGAAATTCGTAAAAGAGAATTTTATGAAAAACCATCTACGAAAAAAAAAAGAGCTAAAGCTTCAGCTATAAAAAGATATATTAAAAAAATGTATAGAGAAAAAATACAAAATTAGATTTTTAATTTAAATATGTATGAAATATGTTTCTCGTTCTTTTATTAAAGATTTATTATTTAGAACTGATATTGTTAAATTAATATCTTCTAAAATTAATCTTTGTAAAGTAGGAAATAGATATAAATGTTATTGTCCTTTTCATAAAGAAAATAATGCTTCGTTTATTGTAGATAAAGAAAAAAAATTTTTTTATTGTTTTGGTTGTAAAATTTATGGTAATTCTATAGATTTTTTAATGAAATTTAATAATATTAATTTTTTAGAAAGTATTATAGAACTTTCTAAATTTAATGGTGTTGAATTAATTTTAAATAAAAATAAAGATATAAATAAATTTAATAAAATTAAAAAAAAGTATTTTAAATTAATGCTAATTTTAACTAAAATATATCATAAATTTTTATTATTTAATATTAATATTAATTTGATAAAAAAATTTTTTTTATATAGAAATATAAATTTAGATATGATAAAAAAATTTTTTCTTGGTTTTTCTAATTTTAATTTATTAAAATATTTAATAAAATTTTTTGATAAAAAAGAATTAGAATTTTTAATTAAATTTAATATTTTATTTAAAGATAAACAAGGTAATATCTATGATAGATTCTATAATAGAATTATTTTTCCTATATTTGATTTATATGGTAGAGTTATAGCTTTTAGTGGAAGATCATTAGTTAATAATAATATTAAATATATTAATTCTTCTAAAAATATTTTTTTTTCTAAAAAAAATTGTTTATATGGTTTAAATTACATTAAAAAAAAAACTAGATTAAATAAAATATTTATTGTAGAAGGTTATATAGATGTTATTTCTTTACATAAATTTAATTTTTTAAATACTGTTGGTTTATTAGGTAGTTCTATAAATTTAGAACAAATTAAAATTTTATATTTTTACACAGATGTGTTATTTTTTTGTTTTGATGGTGATAATACAGGTTTTAGTGCAATTAAGAAAACATTAAAATTATTATTATTTTTTATTAATGAAAAAAGAAAATCTTATTTTATTTTTTTACCTAAAGGAGAAGATCCTGATTCGATTTTAAGAAAAAATGATAAAAATAAGTTTAATAAATATATTAAAAATGCTAAATCTATTTTAGATGTTTTATTTGATATTTATTTATTTAAAAAAAATTTTATGATGTATGAAGAAAGATTTATTTATATCAAAAAAATTTTATTTTTGATTAATAGAATTAATTCTCCTATTATAAAATGATTTTTAAATAGAAAATTATGTTTAAAAATTGGTTTAGAAAATAGTTATTTAGATAATTTAAAAAATTTAAAATTTAAAAGAATTAAATTTAAAAATAATAAATATATTTTAATTATTAGGTATTTAATTAGTTTATTATTAAAAAATCTTTTTTTATCTAAATTAGTTAATATTTATGATAAAATATTTTATTTTAGTAAAATATCAAATCTTGGTTTATTTTTAAATATTATTAGTTTATGTGTTTTAAATAAAATTTATACTTTTAATAAAATTTTAGAAAAATTTTCTAGAAATTTTTTACGTTTTTATTTGGAATACTTATTTTTAAAAAATTATTTTTCTAATAATATTAATGATAAATTATATTTTTTAAATTTTTTAAAAAAATTAAAAAATTTTTTAATAGATAGAAAATTAAATTTAATTTTTAAAAAAGGATTTTTAAGTGATTTTAGTTTAAAAAAAAAAAAAAAAATATGATATTTAATAAAATTAAAAAATTTTTTTAAATAAATTATTTATTTTAAATTAATTTATGGATTTATATGAATAAAAAAAAAAAAAATTATTTAAACTTATTAATTAATAAAGGTAAAGAAAAAGGTTATGTAACTTTTTCTCAAATAAATAATAGTATATTTATAAATAAACATTTAGAATCATTACAATTTGAAGAAGTAGTAAATATAATTAGTAATTTAGGTATTCCAGTAATAGAGGATAATTCTGAAGTTAATGAGTTAATTTTTAATGAAAATAATACTACTAATATATCATCTAGTGATGTTTCTGATATTATTTTATCTAAAGTTAATTCTGATGTAGGTAAAACTAATGATCCAGTAAGAATGTACATGAGAGAAATGGGTACTGTAGAATTACTTACTAGAGAAGATGAAATTAATATAGCTAAATATATTGAAAATAATCTTAAAAAAATGCAATTTTATTTAGCTAAATTTTTAAAATCTATTGATTATTTTTTAAATCAATATTCTTTAGTAAAAAAAGGTAAATTACGTTTATGTGATTTAATTATTGGTTTTGTAGATTATAATATTGATTTTTCTTTATTAACAGATTCATATTCTTTATTTAATATTAAAAAAAAGAATAATAATAGTTTATGTTATATATATATAAATTTTATAAAAAAAAAATTTGATTGTTTATATTTTCAATATAATTTATTAAAAAAATTTATTGATATATATACTATTAATCATCCTTATACTAAATATGAATTAAATAAATTAATTAATATTTTTATGGAATTTAAATTATCTCCTAAACAATTTAATTATTTAATATTAAAACATAAAAATATAGTAAAGAAAATTTTTTCTGTTGAAAAAAATATTTTTAATTTATGTGTAAAAAAATGTTTTGTGCCTAAAAATATTTTTTATAAATTTTTTTTAAAATATGGAACTAATAAAAAATGATTATTTAAAGTTATTAATATGAATCAATTTTGATCAATAAAATTAAAAAAATATTTAATTAAATTAAATAATAAATTAAATATTTTATTTAATATAGAAAAAAAAGTTTGTTTAAATATTTTAAAAATTAAAAAAATTAATAGATTTCTATTACATAGTGAACATAAAGCTAATAAAGCTAAAAAAAATATGGTAGAAGCTAATTTGAGGTTAGTTATATCTATAGCAAAAAAATATACTAATAGAGGTTTACAATTTTTAGATTTAATACAGGAAGGAAATATAGGTTTAATGAAAGCTGTAGATAAATTTGAATATAAGAGAGGTTATAAATTTTCTACTTATGCTACATGATGGATTAGACAAGCTATTACTAGATCAATAGCTGATCAAGCACGTACTATTAGAATACCTGTTCATATGATAGAAACTATTAATAAATTAAATAGAATTTCTAGACAAATATTACAAGAGATAGGTAGAGAACCTACTCCAGAAGAGTTATCAGCTAAAATGTTAATTTCAGAAGATAAGATTAGAAAAGTTTTAAAGATAGCTAAAGAACCTATTTCTATGGAAACTCCTATAGGAGAAGATGAAGATTTACATTTAGGTGATTTTATAGAAGATTCTTCAATAGAATTACCTTTAGATTCAGCAACTTCTGAAAGTTTAAAATCAGTAACTAATAATATTTTATCGAGTTTAACTCCTAGAGAAGCTAAAGTTTTAAGAATGCGTTTTGGAATAGATATGAATAGTGATCATACATTGGAAGAAGTAGGTAAACAATTTGATGTTACTAGGGAAAGGATTAGACAAATAGAAGCTAAAGCATTACGTAAATTACGTCATCCTAGTAGATCAGAGATTTTACGTAGTTTTTTAGATGATTAAATTTTAATTTAAATTTATTTTCAAATTATTCAAATTAATTTATAATATTTTTATGGAAAACTTTAATGAAAATGATGTAAAAAAAAAGATGGATAAATGTATTAGTTCTTGTCAAACTAATATAGTTAAATATAATATAAATCATGTAAATACTAAATTAATTTCTGATTTATCAATAGATTATTACGGTAATAAAATTTCTTTATATAAAATTTCTAGAATAATTATTGAAAGTTCTAATTCTTTACGTATTTCTCTATTTGATAATTCTATAAAAAAATCTGTTAAAAAATGTATTTATTTATCTAAATTAGATTTAAATATAATAGATGATAAAAATGATTTAATTGTTTATTTACCTTTATTAACTAAAGATAGAAAAATTAAAATTTTAAAATTACTTAAAAATGAAATAGAATTAAGTAAAATATCAATTAGAAGCGTACGAAGAGAATTTAAAAATAAATTTAAATTACTTTTAAAAAATAAAGTTATTAGTAAGGATGAAGAAATTTATATAAATAGTAAATTACAAAAAATTACTGAATTATATATAAAAAAATTAGAAGTTATTTTAACAAATAAAAAAAATATTTTGTTTTCTAATTAATTTTATTTATGAAAAAAAAACCTTTTCATATTGCTATTATTATGGATGGTAATGGAAGATGAGCACAAAAAAGAGGTAAATCTAGAATTATAGGGCATAGATATGGTGCTTTATCTTTAAAAAAGATAATAAATTTTTCTATTAAAAAAAAAATAAATATACTTACTTTATATGCTTTTAGTACTGAAAATTGATCTAGACCTTATTTAGAAGTATTAGAATTAATGAAATTATTTACTTTTTCTATTAAAAATTTTATGTATGAATTACATGAAAAAAATGTTTGTGTGAATATTATTGGTGATAGAAAAAAATTATCTAAAAATTTAGTTTTTTATATTAATAAAATAGAATTTTTAACTAAAAATAATAAAGGTTTAATATTAAATATAGCTATAAATTATAGTGGTAAATGAGATTTGGTTAATTGTGTAAAAAAAATATATTTTTTAATTAAAAAGAAAAAAATTAAAATTAATGATATTAATGAAAATTTTGTAAATAATAATTTATGTTTAAGTAATTTACCTGATATAGATTTATTAATTAGAACTGGTGGTGAAAAGAGAATTAGTAATTTTTTTTTATGAAAAATTGCTTATTCAGAATTATTTTTTACAGATATATTATGACCAGATTTTAGTAGTGAAGATTTTTTAAATATTTTAAATAATTTTTCAAAAAGAAATAGAAGATTTGGAAAAATATTTTTTTCTTAATTTTTAAGTATTTATTATTATTTATGTTATGAAATTATTTAATAATTATTTTAACTATTAATTTATTAATATTTGTTCATGAATTAGGACATTATTTATGTATAAAATTTTTAAATTTTAAAATTAATAAATTTGTTGTAGGTTTAGGACCAAAATTATTTTCTTTTAAAAAAAATGATATATCATATGAATTTGGTATTTTACCTATAGGCGGATATGTTAATTCATCTAATTTATTTTTTTTTAATAATAATAAAAATTATTATTTAAATTTTTTAAATAAAATAATTTTTTTATTAAAAATGTTTTTTATTTTTTTTTCTGGTCCATTTTTAAATTTGTTATTTAGTTGTTTATTTTTTTTTATATTTTTTTTTTGTTTTGGTATTAATGTTTCACTTCCTTTGTTAAAGGATAGTAATATTTTAATAAATAAACACGATTATTATAAAATTTTATCTATTGATAATAATAAAATTTATGATTCTCATGATTTATTATATTTAATTAAAAAAAAATATAATAGAAATATTTATATAAAAATTTTAAATTTAAGTAATAAGAAGATATTTTTAATATTATTAAAAATAAATAAAAAAAATATCAATTCAATTTTAAGTTTTTTAATTCAAAATTATAATTTATATATATATAAAAATAAAAATGAAAAATTAAGTAATATTTTTTTATATTACTTAAAAAATTGTGATATCATATATATGATTAATAATAGATTAATAATTAATAATAATTATATTAACTTTTTATTTAAAAAAACTTTTTTAAATTTTAAAAAAAAAATAAATTTAAAGTTAATTAGAAATAATCAATTTTTTAGTGTAGACATACCTATGTCCATTTGAAAAAAAGAAAAAAGAAGTAATTTTTTCTTTTTTAAAAAAGATTTTCTTTTTAAGAAAAAATGATCTTTGTTAAAAAGTATTATTTTTTCTTTAAATAAAGTTAATTTTTTAATTAAAAATATTTTAAAAATTTTAATAAATATTTTTTATAATTATAAATTTTTGTTAAACTTAAATAGTTCTTTATTTTTATTTAAAAAATATATTTTTTTTGTAAATAATTTAAATAATTATTTATTTTTTTTGTCTTATTTAAATATTAATTTATTTATATTAAATTTATTACCTTTATTTCCTTTAGATGGAGGAATGTTATTATTTTGAATATTTAAATTGTTTTTTTATAAAGATATTGTTAAGTATTATTGTTATTTTAGTAATATTTTTTTATTATTTTTATTATTTTTTGTATTTTTAAAAGATTTAATAATTATTTTTTATTAAAATTTTTAAAATTAATTTAATTTTTAAAAATTTATTGAAGTTATTTTAAGATGAATAAAATTTTTTTATGTATTTTTTTATGTTTTTTTTTCACAAAATCTTTTTGTGTTCAAAAATTTTATTTTAAAAATATTTTTTGAAATATAAAAAATGAATTTGATATATCTAAATATGAGAAAATTTTATCAAAAAAATTTGGTAATTTTATTAAAGAAAAAAATATTTTTAGTATAATTAATTTTTTATATAAAATTGATTTTTTTGATAAAATTAAGATATATAAATTTAATAAAAATTTATATATAAATTTACATTATAAACCTATTATAAATAATATTTTTATTATAGGAAATAATATATTATCAAATTCAGATATAATAATTTATTTAAAAAAATTTAATATTAAAAAAAATGCATTTTTAAATGATTTTTTAATTTTAAAAGTTAAAAATTTTATATATAGAAAATATAGAAATTTAGGCATATATAATGTAAAAATTATTTTTAAAAAAATTTTTTTAAAAAATAAATTTTGTATTTTAAAAATTTATTTTTATGAAAATAAATATTTAAATATAAAAAATATTTTTTTAAATAAAAAAACTTTTATAGTAAAAAAAAGAATTAATTTTTTTTATAGAAAAAATATTTTTCTTTTTAAAATATTTGGTACTTTTATAAATTTTAATTTAGATGATTTTATTGTATATTTAAATTTAATTAAAAAAAAATATTTAAATTATGGTTATTTTGATATTGATATTAAAAAAATATATTTTATTTTTTTAAATAAAACAGATATAAACATAAAAATTTATTTATCAGAAGGTAAAAGATATAAAATACATGATTTATTTATTTATAGTAATAAAAATATTAAATTAGATAAAATTTTAAATAAAGTTAAATATATTTTTTTAAAAAACAATAAATATTATAAATATAATATATTAAAAAAAATTATTATATATATAAAAAAATTTTTTAAAGAAAATGGTTTTTTAAATGTTAAAATTGATTTGGATTATCAATTTATAGATTATGAAAAAATAATGATTTTTTTATATATTAAATTAGATAAAATTTTTTATGTCAATAAAATTTTTTTTAAAAATATTAGTTTATATGAAAAGAAAATTTTATATAATAATATACCTAAAATAGAAAATAATTTATTTAATGAGTATTTAATTAATTTAGGTAAATTAAATTTAAAGAAAACTAATTTTTTTTCTTCTGTTGATTGAAAAAAAAAAAAATGTGTAGATAAAATTAATAAATTAGATATTATATATTTATTAGAAAAAAATAATGATAGTAAATTAAATTTTAATATAAATTATGATAAAAAAAATAATTTAAATTATGAAGTTAGTTTATTAAAAAATAATTTTTTATATTTAGGGAATAATTTATTTATTAAAGGTATTAAAAATAATCTTTGAAATTATAGTGAAATTAATTTAATTAATCCTATTAATTATGTAAATAATTTTTATATTCAACATAAATTATTTTATAATTATATAATTAATAATTATTTTAAAAAATTTAATTATGTACATTTAAATTATGGTTATAAAAATAATTTTTTATTTAAATTAGATAATTATTTTAAATATAAATTTGGTATATATTATATATATAATAATTTTTACGTAAAAAAGAATATTTATTTTTCTAATGTAAAAAATAATTTAAATATTAAGAATACTAAAAATTTTTTAATAATAAATAATTTATATATTAATAAATTAGATAATAATATTTTACCTGAATATGGTTTTTATATTAATTTTAATAGTAAATTTACATTTTTAAATTTATATAAAAAATTTTATAATATATATATATCTTGATCAAAATATCTTTCTTTAAGTAAAGATAATAAATGAATATGATTTATACATAATTACTTAGATTATAGTAACGATTTTAAAAATGAAATTTTACCATTTTATAAAAATTTAAATTTTTCCAGAGAAAGATTTTTACGTGTTTTTGACGAAAATATTAATTATATTAATAAAAAATATTTTTTAAATACTTATAAAAATAATTTAATTTTTTTATTAACTAATGAATTAATAATACCTAATAAATTTTTATTATTAAATAATACTAATTTAAGTAAAAATATTCGTACTTCTTTTTTTATTGATAGTGGTTTGAGTATAAATACAGGTTTATTAAATAAATTAAATTTTAAAGATTTTTTAAAAGTTTCTACAGGTATTTCTTTAAAATTTGTAACTTATTTAGGTACTATTAATTTGTCTTATGGTTTTCCATTAATTAATAATATTAATGATAAAATAAATAGTTTTCAATTTAATATAGGTAATTTTTTTTAATTTTGGTGATTTATGAAAAAAATTTTTGTTTTATTTTTTTATTTTTGTTTTTTTTTAAATTCATTTGCATTAGGTAATTTAAAGTTTGCTGTTTTAGATTTTGAAAAAATTTTTAAAAATTCTTTTCAATATAAAAAAATTATAGATTCTATGAATTATAATTTTTATAAAAAATATTTAATTTTAAATAATGAAATTAATGATTTAATTAAAGAGAAAAAGCAAAAAAATGATAATTATTATTTAAATGATATGATTAAAAATTCTTTTAATATTAAAAAAAAATATGTTTTTTTAAAAATAAATAAATTGGAAAAAGAAATTAATAGTAAAAATATTAATATACATAATTTATTTATATATAAAATTAAAAAGATTATTAATTCTTTAATTAAAAAGAATAAATATGATATTATTTTTGATAGTAACTCTATTTTTTATTATAATAAAAATATTTTTGATATAACTAATTATATAATTAATAAACTAAATTAGTTTTTTTTATTAGAAATTAATTTTATATGTCTGAACCAAAATTTATACATCTAAATATTCATAGTGATTATTCTATACAAGATAGTCTATGTAAGATTGATAATATAGTTAAAAAATCTTTGGATTGTAATATGCCGTGTGTTGCTTTAACTGATTTTTTTAGTTTATCAGCAATAATTAAATTTATTAAATTATCTTATAATTATGGTATTAAACCTATAGTAGGTTCTGATATTTGTGTTTTATATAAAAATTATACATATAATATTACTTTATTAATAATGAATGAAATAGGTTATATTAATTTAATTAAATTAATTTCTTTATCTTATAAAAATAAATTTAAAAATAAAGGTAAACTTATAATAGATAATAATTTATTATTAAAATTTAATGATGGTTTAATATTTTTATATTATATTAATTATGGTTATATAAATTATAGGAATTTTATTAACTATGATTTTTCAATTTTAGAAGAATATCTATGTCTTTTAAAAAAATATATTTATGATAGATTATATATACAAATATTTAGAATTAATGCTTTAAATGAAAATAAATATTTAAATATTATTATTAATATAGCTAATTCTAATAATTTACCTTTAGTAGCTACTAATAAAGTTTTATTCTTTTGTAAAGAAGATTTTTATATACATAAAATAAGATCGGCAATTTACCATAATTGTTCTTTAAATAAAGTAAAATTATTTATAAATTATACTGATCAACAATATTTTAAAAATGAATATGAAATGTATAATTTATTTTCTGATATTCCTGAAGCACTATATAATAGTGTCCAGATAGCTAAGAAATGTAATTTTATTTTTAAAAAAAAAAAAATAATTTTACCTAAATATCCTTTTTCAAAAGAAAAATCTCATGTTTTATTAAAAAAATTAGTTTATAAAGGTTTATATAAAAGAATTAATTTTAGTGATGATAATAATTTAAAAAAAAAATATTTATTTCGAATTAAGAAAGAATTAAATATAATAAATATTTTAAATATTTCTGATTATTTTTTAATAGTAATGGAATTTGTAAAATGATCGAAATTAAATGATATTTGAGTTGGTCCTGGAAGAGGTTCTGGAGCAGGATCTTTAGTAGCTTATTTATTATTTATTACAGAAATTGATCCTTTAAAGTTTGGTTTAATTTTTGAAAGATTTTTAAATTTAGAAAGAATTTCAATGCCTGATTTTGATATAGATTTTTGTATGAATAAAAGAGATAAAGTTATATCTCATATAGAAAATATTTATGGTTATAATTGTGTAGCTCAAATAGTTACATTTAATACTTTAACTGCTAAATCTGTATTGAGAGATGTAGGTAGAGTATTAGGTTATTCATATAATTTTATTGATTATTTAGCTAAATTAATACCTTATGATATTAATATAACTTTAAATAAAGCACTTCTTCAAGAATCTAAATTATTAGATATATATAATTCAGATATAGAGGTAAAAAAATTAATTGATATTTCTATTTGTTTAGAAGGTATTATTAAAGGTATAGGTAAACATGCTGGTGGTATTGTAATATCTTCTTCTAATGTATATAATTATTGTTCTTTATATTATGATGAAGAATCTAAAAGGTTAGTTACTCAGTTAGATAAAAATGATATTGAATATGTTGGTTTAATTAAATTTGATTTATTAGGTTTAAGAACTTTAACCGTAATAAATAATTCAATTAAAATGATTCGTAATAAATTAAATAGTAATTTTAATATTAATAATATATCACTTGATGATAAATTAAGCTTTAAATTATTAAAACAAGCTAAAACTGTTGCTGTTTTTCAATTAGAATCTATGGGTATGAGAGATTTAATTAAACGTTTAGAACCAGATAATTTTAATGAAATTATTGCTTTATTAGCTTTGTTTAGACCTGGACCTTTACAATCTGGTATGGTAGAAAATTTTATTAATCGTAAAAAAGGTAGAGAAAAAATTTATTATCCTGATGTAAAATGACAACATAAATTATTAATACCAATATTAAAATGTACTTATGGTATTATTTTATATCAAGAACAGGTAATGCAGATTGCTCAAGTTTTAGCTAATTACAATTTAGCTTTAGCAGATTCATTAAGAATGTCAATGAGTAAAAAAGATTATCATAAAATGAAATTACATAGAAAAATTTTTAAAAAAGGTTCTATATCTTTAGGTATAGATTCAAAATTATCTATGAAAATTTTTTCTTTAATGGAAAATTTTTCTAGTTATGGTTTTAATAAATCTCATTCTGTAGCTTATTCTTTTTTAGCATATCAAACTTTATGATTAAAAACTCATTTTACTTCTGAATATATGGCTTCTTATATGAATGCTGATATTGATAATATTAATAAAATAACTTTAATTATAAATGAAAGTAGAAAGATGGGTATTAAAATTATACCTCCTAATATTAATATTAGTAAATATTATTTTAGTATAAATAATCAAAATGAATTATTGTATGGTTTAGGAGCTATAAAAGGTATTGGAAAAAGTTCTGTAGATTTAATTATTAAATTACGTAATAAATATGGTGATTTTAAAGATTTTATTAGTTTTTGTATTTTAACTTTTTCTAATAAGATTTCTAAATTAGTTTTAGAAAAATTAATTTATGCTGGTGCTTTTGATTTATTTAATATAAATCGTTCTATATTAATTAAAAATATTAAAAAAATTATGTTATTATCTAAATATAAACATAATGAATTATTTTGTAAACAATTATCTTTATTTGGAAATAAAAGTATTAATGAATTATTATTATATAAAAAAATTACTAATATGTTACCTTTAAAAAATAAAGAATTTTTATTACATAAAGAAAAAGAAGTTTTAGGTTTATATATAACTGATCATCCTATACATAAATATATTTTAGATATTTTAAAAAAATATAAAAATATTTACAGAATAAGAAATTTGTATTTTTTAAAAGTTAGAAAAAATATTTATATTTTTGGTTTAATAGTAAACATAAAATTTTTGTTTACAAAGAATCGTAATCGTATATGTATATTAAGTATTGATGATAGTTCTGGTAGTTTAGAAGTAATTTTATTGAAAGATATATATAATCAATATTCATCTTTAATTGAAATTAATAATATTATTATTATATTAGGTTTATTAAAATTTGAATTTAATAAATATAATATTTCTTTTTTAGCTAATAAAATTATTTTATATAATAAGGAGTAAATATATATGTCTAGATTTTGTTTTGTTACAAAAAAAAGAACTTTATCAGGTAATAAAAGATCTTTTTCAATGAATGCTAATAAAAAAAAATTTTTACCTAATTTACATAATAAGCGTTTTTGAATAAAAGAAAAAAAAAAATTTATTAAATTAAGAATTACAGCTAAAGGAATAAAAATAATTGATAAATTAGGTATAAATAAATTTTTAAAATAATTTCTTATAAATG
Organism: Candidatus Stammera capleta; assembly: GCA_015140255.1. Taxonomy (GTDB): domain Bacteria; phylum Pseudomonadota; class Gammaproteobacteria; order Enterobacterales; family Enterobacteriaceae; genus Stammera; species Stammera capleta_E. The sequence goes on from CP043993.1 coordinate 184,934, forward strand.
AGGAAACAAGTAAATGGGTAAAAGTAAAAGATTTAAAATTAAATTAATTTCTTCTTCTGGAAGCAGACATTATTATACTTCTACAAAAAGTAGAAGTAATTCTAAAAAAAAAATTTCTATAAAAAAATATGATCCTGTATTTAGAAAGCATTTTATTTATAATGAAAGTAAAATTTAATTTTTAAATTATTTTAATAATTTTTTATTATTTTTTTTTATTATATACTTTTTATTTATTAAGATTTTATTTTTTTTATTAATTAATAAAGTAATATATTTTTTATCTTTTATTTTTATTATTTTACCTATTATACCTCCTTTGGTAATAATTTCATCATTAATTTTAACATTGTTAATTATATTTTTATGTTTTTGTTGTTTTTTTTTACGTGGATAAATTATCATACTATAAAGTAATACTATAAAAAGTATTACAGTACTTATATTTAAGTAAAGATTAAATTTTCAATTCATTTTATTTATATTTGTTTTTTAAAAAATTACATATTCCTTTATGATTAGGAATAATTCCCATATCACCTTTTTTTCATTGAGCTGGACAAACTTGTTGTTTTTTTGTGTTAAAATTTATTGCATCTATTAATCTTATAATTTCATCTATATTTCTACCTATTGGCAGATCATTAATAGATTGATGTTTAATGATTTTATTTTTATTTATTATAAATGTTGCTCTTAATGATACACCTGTATTTTCTTCTCCTACATTATATTTTTTTTGTATTTCTTTTTTTATATCTGATATAATTTTAAAATTTATTTTACCTATTCCTCCTTTATTTATAGGAGTTTTTTTTCATGCTATATGTGTATATACTGAATCTATAGATACACCTAATAATTTTATTTTTCTTTTTTTAAATTTTTTAAATTGGTTATTAAATTCTAATATTTCTGATGGACAAACAAATGTAAAATCTAGTGGTCAAAAAAATAATACTGTATTTTTATTTTCTATTTCTTTTCAAAAATCTATTTTAATAATTTTATTATTTATATCTACCAATTCTGCTTGAAAATTAGGTGCTATTTTATTCACTAACATTGTTTACTCCAATAATTTTAAATTTATATTTATCATGTATAATAATATCATTATAAATTATAATTAGTAATATTACGAAATAATTTTATTTAAATTTATGTATAATAAAAATTTTATTGTAGTAGAAGGTATAGATGGATCTGGTAAATCTACTTTGTGTCATTTTTTAGTAGATTTATTAAATTGTATAGGTATTAAAAAAGTTTTATTAGTTCGTGATCCAGGAGGTAATTATTTTTCGGAAAAAATACGTAATTTAGTTTTATCGAGTAAAATAAATTATTCTAATGTTTCTAAAAAATCTATTTTACTTATGATGTATGCTTCTAGAATTCAATTAATTGAAAAAACTATTATACCTGCTATAAATTCAGGATATTATGTTGTATCTGATAGATTTCATTTAAGTACATTAGCATATCAAGGTTATGGTTGAAATGTTATAGATAAAAAATTAATTTATATATTAAATGAAAATTTTGTTAATTTTTATCCATATTTAACAATATATTTAGATATTTCTCCATTAATAGCTATAAAACGTTTATTATCTTTTAGAAAATTAGATTTTATTGAATCACAAGGTATAGGATTTTTATATAGAATAGTTAGTTTTTATAGAAAATATTTTCGTAAAAGAAATAATGTAATTATATTAAATGGTAATTTAGATAAAAAAAAAGTATTTTTAGAATTAAAAAGTAAAATATTATCTTTATTTAAAAAATATAAATAAAATGTATCCATGATTAAAAGTTTTATATAAAAAAATAATTAATTCTAAAATAATGTTATGTAAAAATTGTAATTTATTAATAGGCTATCCTTGTAATTTAGGAGTAAATTTATTAGTGTTTAAATTAGTTAAATGAATTTTATGTTTAAAAAAGAAAAAATGTTTAAATTGTATTAATTGTAATTTATTAAAATTTAATAATCATCCGAATTTTATTATTATTGATAATAAAAATTTAAATATTTCTTTTATAAAAGAAATAGTTCTTTTTTTAAATAAAAGTCTATATTTTAGTGTTTTTAAAATTATTTATTTTATAAATTTTAATTTTACTAATTCTTTTGTATTTAATTATCTTTTAAAATTAATGGAGGAACCAAATTATAAATTAATATTAGTATTTTCTTATTTGAATTCTATTAATATTCCTCTTACGTTTTTAAGTAGATGTCAAAGATATAATTTATATGCTCCTAAAGAATTATTTATATATAAATGAATAAATAATAATTTAAATAATACTAATTACAGTAAATTAAATATATTAACTTCTATACGTTTAAATCATAATTCTCCTTTAGATTCAATATTTTTTTTAAAAAATAAGTGACTACTAAGAATGAATATTTTAAATATGATAAAAAATATTTTTAATATAAGTGTTACAAGTTTAATAAATATATTAAATAATTCTTTTATTAAGTTTAATTTATATCTTTTATATACTATTTTTTTAGATATTTTAAATTATAAATATACTGATAAAATATATAATATCGATTCACAAAATGTATTAAAAAATATAAAAAAAAAAATTTGTATTAAAAATATTAATTTAATATTAAAAAAAATAATTTTTTGCATTAATGATTTAAATAATAATTTAAATTTAAATATAAATATATTAGTTTATAATATATCATATAATATATATTATTTAATTAATAAAAAAAAATAATGGTATATAATAATGTTATTAGTTGATTCTCATTGTCATCTTGATATTTTAATGAATTTTAAAAAAAAATATAAAAATATTAATAAATTAATAAATTTATTTAAAAAAAATAAGTTTTTGTATTTATTAACTATATCTACTAATATTAAAAATTTTTTTAGTATTTTTAGTATGTTTTCATATATAGATATTATTAAATTATCTTGTGGTATACATCCTCTTTATATTGAAACTGTTACTAATAGTGATTATTTAGATTTAGAAAAATTTGTTTCTTATAAAAAAGTTATTGCTGTTGGTGAAACTGGTTTAGATTATAAAATAAATATTAAAAAAAATATAAAAAAAAAACAAATAGATCTTTTTATTTATCATTTATATTTAGCTAATAAATATAGAAAACCTTGTATTATTCATTCAAGAAATTCTTATAATGATACTTTAAATATTATTAAAAAATTTAATATTAATTTATTTGGTGCTGTTATACATTGTTATAGTTATTTTAAAAAAAAAGTTTTATTTAAATTTTTAGATTGTGGTGTTTATATATCTATTTCTGGATTAATAACTTATAAAAATAATTTTTTATTACAAAAAATTATAAAGTATATTCCTTTAGATAAATTATTAGTTGAAACAGATTCTCCTTATTTGACACCTTATCCTTATAGAGGGAGTATCAATAATCCTTCTAAAATTATATTTACATTTAAACAAATTTCTAAACTTAAAAAAATTAGTTTTTATAAAATATTAAAAATTAATATAAATAATTTTTTAAATTTATTTAATATTTTTTAGTTGTTTTTTTTTAACTATAAAAATTTGATATTTTTTTTTTTTTATTTTAATTCAATTAATTTTGATTAATTTATTTTTTTTTATAATTATTTTTTTTTGATGTCCTGTTTCACATATTAAGTATCCTTTTTTATTTAAATATTTATATGATCTACTAATTATTTTTTGTATTAAATAAGTTCCTTTATCTTTACTTATTAAAGATATTTTAGGTTCATAAGAATATTCTTTTGGTAAATATTTTATATCTTTTTTATTTATATATGGTGGGATTACTAATTATAAGATCATATTTATTTTTTATTTTTTCAAATAAATTTGATTTAATTAATTTAATTTGTTTTTTTTTTTTATGAATTAAAATATTTTTTTTAGCTATTTTAAGTGCTTTTTTTGATATATCTATGGCATCTATTTTAGACTCAGGAAATATATATGCACAACATATAGCTATACATCCACTACCAGTACATAAGTCTAATATTTTTTTTGGATAATATTTTTTTTTAATAAATTGAAATTTATTTTTTATTATTTCAGATATAGGTGATCTAGGTATGATAACTCTATTATCAATATAAAATTTTTTATTACAAAATCATGTATTTTTAGTTAAATAAGCTATAGGTATTTTTTTTTTTATTCTTAATTTAGCTAATTTAATAATTTTATTTCTTTGTTTTTTTGTTATTTTATAATATTTAATTGTATTAATTTTTTTATTTATATTTATTTTTAATATTGAATATATTAAATGTATAGTTTCTGTATAATAATTATATGTTCCATGACCATAATATATATTATTATGTTTAAATAGTCTATTGCAATATTTGATTAAATTTAATAAAAATAATTTATTTTTCATATTTATATAATATAATAATATATATATAATTTGTATATTTATTACGGAAGTGGCGAAATTGGTAGACGCACTAGAATTAGGGTCTAGTACTTTATGTGTGCGAGTTCAAATCTCGTCTTCCGTATTTTGTAGTGGGGTATAGCCAAGTGGTAAGGCATCGGGTTTTGATCCCGAGATCCCAGGTTCAAATCCTGGTACCCCGGTAAAAGGCTACGTAGCTTAGTTGGTTAGAGCACAGCACTCATAACGCTGAGGTCACAGGTTCAATTCCTGTCGTAGCTATTAAATTTAACTTAATATTATTATGTGTGAAAAAGTATATATAAAAACTTGAGGTTGTCAAATGAATCATTATGATTCAAATAAAATCAAGGTATATTTAAGTAATTATATAAATTATTCATTAGTCTATTGTTTAGATGAAGCAAATATAATTATATTAAATACTTGTTCTGTACGACAAAAAGCTCAAGATAAATTATTTTTTTTTCTTGATAGAATTAAAAATATTAAAAAATTTAAAAATAATATAATTGTTGCTGTAGGTGGTTGTGTATCAATGCAAGAAAAAGAAAAAATTTTTTTACGTAGTAATATAGTTGATATAATTTTTGGTCCACAAACTTTACATAAAATTTATGATTTTATTTTAAAATTTAGAAAAAATAAAAAAAAAATTATTGACATAAATTTTTCTGGTATAGAAAAAAATATTGATTTACCTAATAATATAAATTTAAATTTTAATAGAAGATCTTTATCTTATGTTTCTATTATGGAAGGTTGTAATAAATTTTGTTCTTATTGTATTGTTCCTTATACTAGAGGTAGAGAAATAAGTAGATCACCAGAGAATATAATTTCTGAAATATGTAGATTATCTTTATATGGAGTTTCTGAAATAAATTTATTAGGTCAAAATGTTAATGCGTATAATGGTATTTTAAAAAATAATAAAAGATGTGATTTTTCTTACTTGTTAAAATTAATTTCTAATATAGATGGTATTAAAAGAATTAAATTTACTACTAGTCATCCTAATAATTTTACTGATAAATTAATTAATACTTATAGTAAGATTAGTAAAATAATTAATTTTTTACATTTACCTATTCAAAGTGGTTCAGATAATATTTTAAAAAAGATGCGTAGAGGTTATACTACAGATTATTATAAAAATTTAGTTAAAAAAATTTTATGTGTAAGAAAAAATATGATTTTTGGTTCTGATTTTATAGTTGGTTTTCCTACTGAAAGTATTGAAGATTTTCAATTAACTTTAGATTTAGTATCAAAAATAAAATTTGATAATAGTTTTGTATTTATGTATTCACCTAGACCACATACTAAATCTTTTAATGTATTAGATGACGTAAGTATAGAAGAAAAAAAGAATAGGTTATATAAAATTAACGATTTACTTTATAAGAATTCTATTTATTGAAAAAATAAAATGATTAATTCTATACAAAAAGTATTAGTTGAAGGTGTTTCTTCAAAAAATTTAGATTTTTATTTTGGTTATACTGAAAATAGTAAAATTGTTTATTTTAAAGGTTATAAAAATTTATTAGGTCAATTAATTAAAATAAAAATTATAAAATTATATAAAAATTATTTATATGGTGTTTTAATTTAGATTAAACAATGAAAAAAAATATTTTTTTTTTAAAAACAAAGTATAGTTTAATAAAACCTAAAACTAAAATGCAATTTTATTATATTAATAATATTTTAAGTAAAATTATTACTTTTGGAATAGGTGTATCAGGTACTGGTAAAACATATTTAGCTACAGCAGCAGCCATAGATTATCTTAAAAAAAGAAAAATATATAGAATTATATTAGCTAGACCTATTGTAGAAGCAGGAGAAAAATTAGGTTATTTACCCGGTAGTTTTAATCAAAAGATAAATCCTTATTTATGTCCTATATATGATATTTTATTTGAAATATTAGGTCCAAATTTTAGTAAAAAATATATATCTCATAACATTATTGAAGTAGTTCCTTTAGCATATATGAGAGGTAGAACATTTAATGATTCTTTTATCATATTAGATGAAGCTCAAAATACTACTATTTCTCAAATGAAAATGTTTTTAACACGTTTAGGTTTTAATTCAAAAGCAGTAATTAATGGAGATATATCTCAAATTGATTTACCTAATAAAAATTATTCTGGTTTAAAACATGCTATAAATATATGTAAAAATATAAATGATATTGGTATAACTTTTTTAGGTATTAAAGATATTATGCGTTCTTCTATTGTAGCAAATATAGTTAAAGCTTATGATAATAATAAATAATGTATAAATATTTTTTAAATATAATAAATTATTGTAATGATTGTTTTTTATTACCAAAAAATATATTTTTTTATAAGTGATTATGAAAATTAATTATTTTTTTTAATGTAAAAAAAAAAATTACAATAGTTTTAGTAAATAAAAAATTTATTAGAAAATTAAATAAAAAATTTAAAAACAAAAATTGTGCTACTGATATTTTATCTTTTACCTCTAATATTAAATATTTTAAAAATAATTTTTTAGGAGAAATTATTATATCTCCTTTGGTAATTTTAGAAAAATCTATTAAAATTAATATTAATTATTTTTTTTATTTTTCTTATTTATTAATACATGGTTTATTACATATATTAGGTTTTAACCATAAAAAATATTCTAATTTTAAAATTATGAGAAAATTAGAGTGTTTTTTTTTATTTAAATTAAAAAAAATTTATTTTTATGAAAATTTATTGATAAATAAAAATTATGAATAATTTAAATTCTTTAAAAAAATTTAATACTTTTAATTTAGACATTAAATGTAATACTATTCATATAGTAAATAATTTATTAGATTTAAAAAGAATAACTTTTACAAATTTTAAAAAAAAAATCTATACTTTAGTTTTGGGAGGTGGAAGTAATGTATTATTTTTAAATAATTTTTATGGAAGTATTATTATAAATAAAATGAAAGGAATAAAAATTAAACAAAATATAGATTTTTGATTTTTAGATATTTATTCTGGTGAATTATGATCTAATATAGTTGAATTTTCAATTCATAATGGTATTTATGGTTTAGAAAATTTATCTTTTATTCCAGGTTCTATAGGTGGAGCTGTAGTTAATAATATAGGTGCATATGGTTTAGAAATTAAAGATTTTTTTTATTATATTAAAATATTAGATTCTTATACAGGAAATTTTTTTTTTTTAAATAAAAAAAAATTATGTTTTTCTTATAGAAATAGTATTTTAAAAAATTCTATTAATAATAGATTTATTATAATAAAAGTAGGTTTAATAATTAAAAAAGATTGAAAACCATGTTTAATTTATAAAGATTTATTAAATTTTTTTGATCCTTTAAACCCTAATATTAGTGTTGAAGATATTTATTTTAAAATATTTTATTTAAGAAAAAATAAAATACCTGATACTAAATTATTAGGTAATACTGGTAGTATATTTAAAAATCCTATTATTAATATATCTTATTATAATTATATTAAAAGTATTTATTTTCCTTTTTTCGATGATTCTAATTTTACTATTAGTGAAAATAAAATTAAAATATCTGCTGCTTTATTGATTGATATATGTGGTTTAAAAGGTTATACTATTGGATGAGCTAAAATTTATAATAAACAGCCATTGATTATTGTTAATTTAGGTAATGCTTTACCTAAACATATTTATTCTTTAATTTTATATATTAGGAAAAAAGTATTTATAAAATTTAATATTTTTTTAGAACTTGAAATTAAAATTATTAATTTTTTTTCCTTAATAAAAAAAAAAGAATTTTTTAAAATTTAATTTATTAAAATACTTAATTAGTATTTTGAACATTTAACATTAAATATTAATGAATATTAATTTATTTACTTCTAAAAAAATGTATTTTTTTATATTATTATTAACTGTTTTAATATATATAAATAATTTTATTTTTTATAATATTTTTTTTTTAATTCAATATGTATTAAATATATTTTTTTCTTTTTTATGTTTTTATTTATTTAAATCAACTTATTTAGGAAAAAAAATTTTTTTATATTTTTTGAAATCTAAATTAGAAATTTCTAAAATTTATTGACCTTCTAAATATGAAGTTACAAAAACTGTTTTAATAGTTACTTTTTTAAGTTTTTTAATTTCTATTATAATATGAATACTAGATAATTTTTTATTATATATAATTTCTGCTATTCTTAATTTGAGGATTATTTAAATGTTAGATGATAAAAAAAAAAAAAATTGATATGTAATACAAGTTTTTTCGAGTTTTGAAAAAAAAGCTATTGAATCATTAAAAGATCATATTAAATTATATGGTTTAAAGGATGATTTTGGAGATATTTTAGTTCCTACAGAACAAGTTATAGAAATTAAAAATGGTATTCGTAAAAAAAGTGAACGTAAATTTTATCCAGGATATTTTCTAATTAATATGGTTATGAATGATAAAAATTGATATTTAATTCGTAAGGTTCCTAAAATTATAGGTTTTATAGGAGGTAATTTAGGTAATCCTTGTCCTATTAGTGATAAAGAAATTAAAATTATTAAAAGTAAATTAAGTAAAATTAAAAGTGGTAAACCTAGACCTAAAGTATTATTTGAATGTGGAGAATTAGTTAGAGTAAATAGTGGTCCTTTTTCTGATTTTAATGGTACTGTTGAGGAAGTTGATTATGATAAGAATCGTTTGAAAGTTTCTGTTTTAATTTTTGGAAGATCTACTCCTGTGGAATTAGATTTTTCTCAAGTTGAAAAAAGTAATTAAATTATAATTATTAAAAAAAAAATGTCTAAAAAAATACAATTTTATATAAAATTACAAGTTTTATCTGGTATGGCTAATCCTAGTCCTCCTGTAGGTCCTATTTTAGGACAAAAAGGTATTAATATTATGAATTTTTGTAAATTATTTAATGAAAAAACTAGTTCTTTAGGTAAAGGTATACCTATACCTGTAGTAATATCAGTTTATACTGATCGTAGTTTTAGTTTTATTACTAAAAGTCCTCCCGTTTCCTATCTTATTAAAAAAGAAGTTTCTTTAGATAATGGTTCTAAAAAACCTGGTCATGATATTGTTGGTTATATAACTAAAAAATCTATATTAAATATAGCTAAAATAAAATCTACTGATTTATATGGTTGTAGTTTAAAATCAATATCTAATTCTATAATTGGTACAGCTCGTTCTATGGGTATTTTAATAAAAAATTAGTTAAGGTTTTTATATGCATATTAGTAAATTAAATTTTAATAAAGATAATTTAATAAAGATTTTTAATCTTATTAAAAATAAATCTAAAATTAATTTTATAGAATCTATAGATATAGCAATTAATTTATCTATAGATCCTAAGGATTTTACTCAAAATATTAGAGGTAGTGTTTTATTACCTTATAGTTTTAGTAAAGAAAGAAAAATAATTGTTTTTGCTCCTAAATCTAAAGAAAAAATTGCTTATTCTTCAGGAGCTTTTTTAGTTGGTATGGATGATTTATTTTATAAAGTAAAAAATAATCTTATTAAATATGATATTGTTATATCCAGTTTAGAATCTGTTGATTTAGTTAGTAAATTAGGTCAGATTTTAGGTCCTAAAGGTTTAATGCCTAATTTAAAATTAGGAACAATTACTGATAATTTGGAGAATACTATTTCAAATTTTGTTAAAGGTCAAATTACTTATAAAAATGATAAATTTGGTATTATACATGGTGTTATAGGTAAAATAAATTTTACTAGTAATCAATTATTAGATAATTTTATTTGTTTTATTAATTCCATTAAATCTAATAAACCTAATGGTTTAAAAAATAATTTTTTGTTTAAAAAAATTGTTATTTCTAGTACTATGGGGAAAGGTTTTTTAGTTAATATTAGTAATTAATTTATTATTATTTATGAGGATTTTAAATATGTCTAAAATAGATAAAAAAAAATTTATATATCAAATAAAAAAAAAATTAAATAAATCATTGTCTATTATGATATTAAATTTTAGTAATTTATCTGCAAATGAATTAAATTTATTTCGTAATGATGTTAAGAATAGTGGTTCTAATTTAATGGTTATTCGTAATAATTTATTAAAAATTTCTTTACTTAAATCTGATTTAAATTATTTAAATAATTATTTATATGGACCAATTATATTATGTTTTTCTACTAAAAATTATAGTAGTTTATCAAAAGTTTTACTTAAATATTTAAATAAATATAAAAATAATTTAGTTTTAAAATCTATATCTATAGATAAAAGAAATGTTTCTTTAGATTTGAATTATAAATTGTCTTTTTTATCTTCAATTAGAAAATGTTTAATATATTTAATTTTTATTTTTAAAGAAATTTTTGTATTTAAATTACTACGTGTTTTATCTCTTTTAAAAAATATTAAGTCTTAAATTAGGTTATATATGAATATTGATAAAAATAAAATTTTAGAACAAATATGTTCTATGTCATTAATTGATTTAGTTGAATTAATAGATGCTATAGAAAAAAAATTTAATATAAATACTAATGATTATAAATTCAAATCTTCTGAAAATAATAGTATAAAAGAAAAAGAAGAAAAAAGTGAATTTGATTTATATTTAAATTCAGTTGGTAGTAATAAAATAGCAGTTATTAAAATAATTCGTAGTTTTTTAAATTTAGGTTTAAAAGATGCTAAAGATCTAGTTGAATCTTCTCCAGTACTTATTAAAGATAAAATAGATAAAAAAAACTTAGATATTCTAAAAAAATCTTTAGAAGATGCTGGAGCAGTTGTAGATGTTAAATAAATTAATTCATTATTTAAAGATTATATAAAATAGTATGATTTATTTAAATTTTGACAGAAAGCGTATACGTAAAAATTTTAGTAAATTACCTGAAATATTAAATATTCCTTATTTATTATCTATTCAGGTATTTTCTTATGATAATTTTTTATATGGTTCTAAAAATAAAAATTCGGGTTTAGATTTATCTTTTAAATCTGTATTTCCTATTTGGAATTATAATAAAAATATTGAATTACAATATATAAATTATAGATTTGAAAAACCTTTTTTTAATGATAGAGAATGTAAAATAAGAGGTTTAACTTATTCTTTAATTTTAAAAGTAAAATTATGTTTAATTATTTATGATAATAGTGTTACAAATAAAAATAAGAAATATATAAAATCTTCTTATGAACAGGAAGTTTATATGGGTGATATACCATTAATGACTGATAGAGGAACATTTGTAGTTAATGGTACTGAAAGAGTTGTTGTATCTCAATTACATCGTAGTCCTGGTGTTTTTTTTAGTAATGATAGTAATAAAGGAAAATCTTATAAATCTGGTAAAATTTTATATAATGCAAGAATTATACCTTATAGAGGATCATGATTGGATTTTGAATTTGATATTAAAGATAATTTGTATGTACGTATAGATAGAAGACGTAAATTACCAGCTACAATAATATTAAAAGCTTTAAAATTAAATAAAAGTGAAATATTAAAAATATTTTTTGATTTTATTACTTTAGATATAATAAAAAATAAATTTTTTATGTATTTAGATCCTCTTAGATTAAGAGGAGAAATATTGAATTTTGATATTGTATTTAATAATAAATTATATGTTAATAAAGGTACTAGAATTACTATTAAACATATAAAAAAAATGCAAAAGGATAATGTAAATTATATTGAGGTCTCTAAAGAATATATTATTGGAAAAATTTTAGCTAAAGATTATAAAATTAGTTTATCTAAAAAAGATTATAGTGTTTTAGAAGCAAATACTAAATTAAATTTAGATTTATTAAATAAAATATGTGATGCAAATATTTCTAGTATTAAAATTTTATATATTAATGAATTAGATCATGGTCCTTATATATCTAATACTTTATTAATAGATAATACACTAAATTATAGTGAAGCTTTAATAGAAATATATAGAATGATAAGACCAGGAGAACCTCCTACTTTAGAAGCGGCTGAAAATTTATTTCATAATTTGTTTTTTTCTGTTGATAGATATGATTTATCTGAAGTTGGTCGTATGAAATTTAATATGTCTATGGGTAGAAAATGTATTGATGGTCCTATGGTTTTACAATTTGAAGATATTATTGATACTATTAAAAAATTAATTTGTATCAGAGATGGTTTAGGTAATGTTGATGATATAGATCATTTAGGAAATAGAAGAGTACGTTCTGTAGGTGAAATGGTAGAAAATCAGTTTCGTATTGGTTTAGTAAGAATTGAAAAAACAATTAAAGAACGTTTATCTTTAAATTTAGTAGAAAATTTGTCTATAAAAAATATTATTAATGCTAAACCTTTATCTGCTATAATTAAAGATTTTTTTTGTTCTAGTCAATTATCTCAATTTATGGATCAAAATAATCCTTTATCTGAAATTACACATAAACGTAGAATTTCTGCTTTAGGTCCAGGTGGTTTAACTAGAGAAAGAGCTGGTTTTGAAGTAAGAGATATTCATCCTACACATTATGGTAGAGTTTGTCCTATAGAAACACCTGAAGGTCCTAATATAGGATTAATTAATTCTTTATCTATTTATGCTCGTATTAATAATTATGGTTTTTTAGAAACTCCATATAGATTAGTTAAGGATGGTTATGTAACTAATAAAATTCATTATTTATCTGCAATTGAAGAAGGTAATTATATTATTGCTCAAGCTAATTTAAAATTAAATAAAGATAATAATTATATAATGGATGATTATATAATTTGTAGACATAGAGGTGAATTTGGTTTATTTAATGTTTTACAAATTGATTATATGGATGTTTCTGTTCAACAAATAGTTTCTATAGGAGCTTCTTTAATACCATTTTTAGAACATGATGATGCTAATAGAGCATTAATGGGTGCTAATATGCAACGTCAAGCAGTACCTTGCTTAATTCCTGATAAACCATTAGTTGGTACTGGAGTAGAATATATTATAGCTAGAGATTCGGGTATTTTAGTTTTGGCTAAAAATGATGGTAAAGTTAAATATGTTGATTCTTCTAAAATAATTATTGAAAGAAATAATAGTTTAAATAAATTAAATTTATATCAAAAATTAGATATTTATGATTTAATAAAATATTCTCGCTCTAATCAAAATACATGTATAAATCAAAAACCTAATGTTATTTTAGGAGAAAATATTAAAAAAGGTGATATATTAGCTGATGGTTTTTCAACTGATTTAGGAGAATTAGCTTTAGGACAAAATGTTAGAGTAGCTTTTATGCCTTGACATGGATATAATTTTGAAGATTCTATATTAATTTCTGAAAAAATAGTACATAAAGATATTTTTACTACTATACATATTCAAGAATTATCTTGTATATGTAGAGATACTAAACTGGGAGCTGAAGAAATTACTGCTGATATACCTAATATTAGTAATTCAGTTTTATCTAAATTAGATGAGAGTGGAATAATTTATGTTGGTGCAGAAGTTTCTAGTGGAGATATATTGGTAGGTAAAATTACTCCTAAAGGTGAAACTCAATTAACTCCTGAAGAAAAACTTTTACGTGCTATATTTGGTGAAAAAGCTTCTGAAGTTAAAGATTCTTCTTTAAGAGTTCCTAATGGTTGTAGTGGTACAGTTATAGATATACAAATTTTTACTCGTGAAGGTATTATAAAAGATAAGAGATTATTAAATATAGAGAAAATAAAATTAAAAGAAATTAAAAATAAAATATTAAATGAATTAAATTTTTTTAAAATAATTTTAGTAAATTATATTAAAGATATCTTAAAAAATAATAATATTAATATAAATTTAAACTTTAATTATGAAGATATATTTAATTTAGATATATATAATTTATCTATTAAAAATAAAATAAATAATTTATTAGATTCTTATAAAAAATTAGAAGATATATTTTATAAAAATTTAAGTAAATATCAGAATAAAATTATCCAAAGTAATGAATTATCTCCTGGAGTTTTAAAGGTAGTAAAAGTTTATTTAGCATTGAAACGTCAAGTTCAAGTAGGTGATAAAATGGCTGGTAGACATGGTAATAAAGGAGTAATATCTAAAATATGTTCAGTAGAAGATATGCCTTATGATGAAAATGGTGTTTCTGTAGATATAATTTTGAATCCTTTAGGAGTTCCTTCTAGAATGAATATAGGTCAAGTTTTAGAAACACATTTAGGTATGGCTTCTAAATTAATAGGAGATAAAATTAAATTTATGTTAAGTAATAATTTTAATATTTCTGAAATAAGAAAATTTATTCAAGATATTTATTCTTTAGGTAATAAAACTGTTGATTTAAATTTATTTAGTGATGAAGATTTTATTATTTTAGCAAAAAATTTATCTCATGGTTTTCCTTTTGCTACTCCTGTTTTTGATGGTATTAAAGAAAATGAAATTAAAAATTTATTTAAAATTATTGATATTCCTAATTCAGGTCAAATTAATTTATACGATGGATTAACAGGTAAAAAATTTGAAAGACCTGTAACTGTAGGTTATATGTATATAATGAAATTAAATCATTTAGTTGATGATAAAATACATGCTAGATCTACTGGTTCATATAGTTTAATAACACAACAACCCTTAGGTGGTAAATCCCAGTTTGGTGGACAAAGATTTGGGGAAATGGAAGTATGAGCATTAGAAGCTTATGGTGCTGCTTATACTTTACAAGAAATGTTAACTGTTAAATCTGATGATGTTAATGGTAGAACTAAAATATATAAAAATATAGTAAATGGAAATCATCAAATGGATCCTGGTATGCCAGAATCTTTTAATGTTTTAATAAAAGAAATTTGTTCTTTAGGTATTAATATTGAGTTAAATAATGATTAATTTTAAATAATTAATTTAATTATTTTATATTTTAAGGTTACTATTATTGTGAATAATTTTACTAATTTTTCTAAGAAATCTCTTAATAAAGAGTTTAATTCTATTAAAATAACTTTAGCTTCTCCAAAGATTATAAAATCTTGATCATATGGTGAAGTTAAAAAACCAGAAACTATTAATTATCGTACTTTTAAACCTGAAAGAGATGGTTTATTTTGTTCTCGTATATTTGGACCTATTAAAGATTACGAATGTTTATGTGGTAAATATAAAAGGCTTAAATATAAAGGAGTAATATGTGAAAAATGTGGTGTAGAAGTTACTAAGACAAAAGTTCGTCGTGAAAGAATGGGTCATATAGTGTTATCTTCTCCTGTGGCACATATTTGATTTTTAAAATCTTTACCTTCTAGAATAAGTTTATTATTAAATATATCTTTAAGAGATGTAGAAAAAATTTTATATTTTGAATCTTATATAGTTATTGATCCTGGAAAAAGTGATTTAAAAATGTATCAAATTTTAGATGAAGAACAATATTTAAATTTTTCTAATGAATTAAATAATAACTTTGATGCTAGAATGGGTGCAGAAGCAATACAATATTTACTTAAAAATATTAATTTAAATAAAAAATATAAAAAATTATTTAAAAAATTAAAAAAAGTTAATTCTGAAATTAAAAAAAAAAAAATAACTAAACGTATTAAATTAATAGAATTTTTTTTAAATTCTGGTAATAAACCTGAATGAATGATATTAGAAATTTTACCTGTTTTACCTCCTGATTTAAGACCTTTAGTACCTTTAGATGGTGGTAGATTTGCTACTTCTGATCTTAATGATTTATATAGAAGAGTTATAAATCGTAATAATCGTCTTAAAAGACTTTTAGATTTATCTGCTCCAGAAATAATTATAAGAAATGAAAAGAGAATGTTACAGGAAGCAGTTGATGCATTATTAGATAATGGTAGGAGAGGATTTGTAATTACTGGTTCAAATAAAAGACCTTTAAAATCTTTAGCTGATATGATTAAAGGTAAACAAGGTAGATTTAGACAAAATTTATTAGGTAAAAGAGTTGATTATTCAGGTAGATCTGTTATTACAGTAGGACCATATTTACATTTATATCAATGTGGTTTGCCTAAAAAAATGGCTTTAGAGTTATTTAAACCTTTTGTATATGGTAAACTTGAAAATCAAGGTATTGTTAATACTATAAAATCTGCTAAAAAAATGGTAGATGATGAAGATCCAATTGTATGAGATATTTTAGAAGAAGTAATTAAACAGCATCCTGTATTATTAAATAGAGCTCCTACATTACATCGTTTAGGTATACAAGCTTTTGAACCTTTATTAATTGAAGGTAAAGCAATACAGTTACATCCATTAGTTTGTGCTGCTTATAATGCTGATTTTGATGGAGATCAGATGGCTGTACATATTCCTCTTACTTTAGAAGCTCAATTAGAAGCAAGAGCATTAATGATGTCTACTAATAATATTTTATCACCTGCTAGTGGTGAACCTATAATTGTTCCATCACAAGATGTTATTTTAGGTTTATATTATATGACAAGAAAAAAAATGGGTTGTATAGGAGAGGGTATGTTAGTAGCGGATTATAATGAAGCTAAGTATTTATATACTAATGATTTAGTTACTTTACATACTAAAATTAAATTTAAAGTTATAGAATTTAAATTAGTTGGTGTTAATAAATTTAAGGAATATAGATCTATAGTTAATACTACTATAGGTAGAGTTATATTATGAAGTATTTTTCCTAAAGGTTTATCTTTTAATTTAGTTAATAAAGTTTTAAATAAAGTTGAAGTTTCTAAAATTTTAAGTATTTGTTATAAATTATTAGGTTTAAAAGAAACTGTTACTTTTGCTGATAATATCATGTATATGGGATTTAATTATGCTACTATTTCTGGTTCTTCTGTTAGTATTGATGATATGGAAATACCTAAAAATAAGTATGATATTATTAAAGAAGCTGAAAATGAAGTTAATGAAATACAGGAACAATTTCAATCTGGGTTAGTTACTTTGGGTGAAAAATATAATAAAGTAATAGATATATGAGTTACTGCTAACGAAAAGATAGTTCAATCTATGATGGATAATTTATCTGTAGAATGAGTTAATATAAATGGTAAATTAAAAAAGCAAGATTCCTTTAACAGTGTTTTTATGATGGCTGATTCAGGAGCAAGAGGTTCTGCAGCTCAAATAAGACAATTAGCTGGAATGAGAGGTTTGATGGCTAAACCTGATGGTTCTATTATAGAAACTCCAATTACTGCTAATTTTAGAGAAGGTTTAAGTGTATTACAATATTTTATTTCTACTCATGGGGCTAG
Organism: Candidatus Stammera capleta; assembly: GCA_015140255.1. Lineage (GTDB taxonomy): Bacteria > Pseudomonadota > Gammaproteobacteria > Enterobacterales > Enterobacteriaceae > Stammera > Stammera capleta_E. The sequence goes on from CP043993.1 coordinate 202,656, forward strand.
AAAAGGTTTAGCTGATACAGCTTTAAAAACTGCTAATTCTGGTTATTTAACTCGTCGTTTAGTTGATGTTGCTCAAGATTTAGTTGTTATTGAAAGAAATTGTAATACTAAAAAAGGTATATTAATGTCTTCTATTATTGAAGGTAATGATATTAAAGAATCTTTAAAAGAAAGAATTTTTGGAAGAGTTTTGTTAGATAATATTTATTATCCTGATTCTAAAAAAATTTTAGTTAAAAAGAATACTTTATTAAATGATATGTATTGTGATTTAATAGAAAAATCTGCTGTTCATTTTGTTAAAGTTCGTTCTGCAGTTACATGTGAAACTAATTTTGGTATATGTTCATATTGTTATGGTCTTGATTTAGCTAGAGGATATTTAATTAATAAAGGTGAAGCAGTGGGTGTTATGGCAGCTCAATCTATTGGTGAACCTGGTACTCAATTGACTATGAGAACCTTTCATATAGGTGGTGCTGCTTCTAGAGTTTCTATAGATTCTAATGTTAGAGTGAAAAATGATGGTTTTATTAAATTAGTTAATTTAAAATCTATTACTAATGTAAATAATAATTTAGTAATAATATCTCGTAATGTAGAATTAAAAGTTATTGATAAATTTGGGATAATTAAAGAAAATTATAAATTACCTTATGGAGCATTAGTTAAAAAAAATGATGGTGATAAAGTATTTTCTAATGAGTTAATAGCTTCTTGAGATCCACATATAATGCCTATTATTACTGAGGTTAGTGGATACGTTTGTTTTGTTGATATGTTAGAAGGTCAAACTATGAAGCGTCAAGTAGATGATTTTACTGGAATTTCTTCTATAGTTATTTTAGATCAAATAGATAGGAATATAAATAAAGATTTTAGACCTTCAATTAAAATAGTTGATAAAGATGGTAAAGATATATTTATTACTGGTACTAATATAGTTGTTCAATATTTTTTACCTAGTAAAACTATTGTACAATTAGAAAATAATTCTTATGTTAATGCTGGAGATATATTAGCTAGAGTATCTAAAGAATATGGTGGTACTAAAGATATTACGGGAGGTTTACCTAGAGTAGCTGATTTATTTGAAGCTAGACAACCGAAAGATATAGCTATATTAGCAGAAATTTCTGGTATTATAAATTTTGGTAAAGAAACTAAAGGCAAACGTCGTTTAATGATTACTTCTTTAGATAATAAGTTAATTCATGAAGATATGGTACCTAAATGAAAACAATTACATGTTTTTGAAGGAGAAATTGTAGAAAAAGGTGATATTATTTCTGATGGAATAGAATCAGCACATGATATTTTAAGATTAAGAGGTGTAGAAGAAGTTACAAAATTTATTGTAAATGAAGTACAAGATGTTTATAGGTTGCAAGGTGTTAAAATAAATGATAAACATATTGAAGTAATTATTAGACAAATGTTACGTAGAGTAACAATTTGTAATCCAGGTGATTCAAAATATTTAAATGGAGAGCAATTAGAAATTTCTAGAGTTAGAATAGTTAATAAAGAATTAATTAAGTATAATAAAAAAATTATAAAATATACACGTAATTTATTGGGTATAACGAAAGCTTCTTTAGCTACTGAATCTTTTATTTCTGCTGCTTCTTTTCAAGAAACTACTAAAGTATTAACTGAATCTGCTGTTTCAGGTAAAGTAGATGAATTAAGAGGATTAAAAGAAAATGTAATTGTAGGTAGATTAATCCCTTCTGGTACTGGTTATTCTTATCATTATAAAAAAAATAAATATAAATTTAAAGAAAAAAATATTAAAAATAATTCTAATAAAGATATAGATTTTAAAAAATTATTAAATTATCAAAATATATTAAAAAAAAGAAAATAATTAATAAATTTAATAATTATGAAAAAAAAACTTTTTAGTGCCATACAGCCTAGTGGTGGTGTTACTATAGGTCATTATATAGGAATTTTAAAAAAATGATTTTTAGTACAAAAAAAATATAATTGTTTTTATTGTATAGCAGATTTACATTCTTATACTAATAATTTTAAAAAAAAAAAAAAATATATATTAGATATATTATCTATAATATTAGCTCTAGATATAGATTATAAGAAAAACATTATTTTTTTACAATCTCATATTTATGAACATACTCAATTATATTGATTATTTAATTGTTGTTCTTATATAGGTGAATTAAAACGTATGACACAATTTAAACAAAAATCTAAAAAAAATAAATTTATTAATTGTGGTTTATTTACTTATCCTATATTAATGGCAGCTGATATATTATTATATAACTCTAATTATGTTATTATAGGTCAAGATCAAGTTCAACATTTAGAATTTACATGTAATATTGCTAAAAGAATTAATAAATTATTTAGTAAAAAAATATTTTTTTTACCTAATTGTATTTTTTCTTCATGTTCTAAAGTAATGTCTTTATTAAATCCTAAAAAAAAAATGTCTACATCAGATATTAATAAATTTAATGTTATTTATTTATTAGATAATTTGGATTTAGTTACTACTAAAATTAATAATTCTTTTACTGATAGTGATGTTCCTGCAAAAATTATTTTTGATATGGTTAAAAAACCTGGAATATCTAATTTATTAAATATTTTATCTAATATTAGTGATATATCTATTTTAGATTTAGAAAATAAATTTATTGGTTATTCTTATAAAGAATTTAAAAAAATAGTAATTAATAAATTAATAAATTTTTTAAAATTATTACAGAAAAGATTTTTTTTCTTTCGTAAAAAAGAAAAATTTTTAAAAAAAATTTTATTAGAAGGTAAAAGAAAAGCTAAAATAGAAGCTAAAAAAAATATGTTTTTTATTAAAAAATTATTTTTTGATATTTAATAATTATTTTTACCATATAATGGGTATTTTATTTTTTTTTTTTAAGTAAATATTTGCTTTTTTAAAGTGATTACATCCAAAAAAACTTTTTTCAGCTGATAAAGGTGAAGGATGTGAACATGTTAAAATTAAATGTTTTTTATTATTAATAATTTTTTTTTTTTTTTGAGCATGTTTACCTCATAACATAAAAACTATATTTTTTAAATAAAAATTTATGTATTTAATAATGTTATCTGAAAAGATTTCTCATCCTATATTTTTATGAGAACATGATTTATTTTTTTCTACTGTAAGAATTGTATTAAATAAAAAGACACCTTGTTTGACTCAATTTATTAAATATCCATTTGATGGTTTTTTAAAATCTTTAAATTCATATTGTAATTCTTTATATATATTTATAATAGATTTAGGTAATTTATTATTAGGTAATATAGAAAAAGCTAATCCATGTGCCATATTTTCTCCATAATATGGGTCTTGACCTAATATAACTACTTTAATATTATTAAATTTTATTAATTTAAATATTTCAAAAATATTTTTTTTTTTAGGAAAGATTATTTTTTTTTTTTTATATTCATTTTTTAAAAAATTTATTATTTTTATAAAATATTTTTTTTTTTTTTCTTTTTGAAAAATTATTTTTCAATCTATCATTTTACTTATTTTTTTTAATATTAATATATAAAAAAATTTTTTTTTTGAAATTTAAGTATTTTGCTATACTTTTTTTAGATAAATATATTATTTTTTTAATTTTATTTCCAAATTTACCTATTAATATAGGGATATGTTGTTTTTTATTAATATATAAATTACTATTTATATAATAATATTTTTTTTTTTTAATAATATTTTCTATTTTAAATTTTATTAGATATGGTATTTCATCTCCTGTGAGTCTAAATATTTTTTCTCTAATTATTTCTTTAAATATTTCTTGTTTACTATATATGTTATTTTTTTTTCAATAAAAATTTGATTTAATTAAATATTTATTTATAATTTTATTTATTATTTTAATATTTTTTTTTTTTTTTGCTGATATGGGTATAATAGTATTAAAATTTGTATATGATTTAATTTTTTTTATATAAGGTAATATTTTTTCTTTATTTTTTAATTTATCTATTTTGTTTATTATTATTATGTAAGGTATTTTATATAAATTAATTTTATTAATTATTCTAATTTCTTCAAAAAATTTTTCTATTTTAACTATCAGTATAATTAAATTAATTTTTTTATTAATTTTATTTTTTTTTAAAATATCTAATGCATTATTAATATTTTTATCTATATCTTTTATAAATTTAAATCCTGGTGTATCTATATATATATAAAGTTTTTTATTTTTATTATTTATTCCTAAAATATTTTTTTGAGTAGTATATTTTTTTTTAGATGTAATAGAAATTTTTTTATTTATTAATTTATTAAATAAAGTTGATTTTCCAACATTAGGTTTACCTACTATTAGGGTAATACATATTTTTTTAATTTTATTTTTTTTTTGCATTAATTTTACTTTTAATTAGTCCTATTTTAATTAAAGTTTGTTTAGCAGATTTTTGTTCTGCTTCTTTTTTACTATATCCTATACCTTTAAAAATTTTATTTATTATTTTTGTTTTACATTTAACTACAAATATTTGTTTATGTTCTTTTCCTTTTTTTTCTGATATATAATATTTAGGTAAAGGTAATTTAATTTTTTGTAAATATTCTTGTAGGATAGTTTTATAATCTTTATGATTATTTTTTTTATTTAATATTTTTTTATTATTTTTATAATTAAAAAATAATTTTTTTACAATTTTTTCTACTATTTTAATATTTTTACTATCTATGAATATAGCTCCTATTATTGCTTCTAAAGTATTAGCTAAAATAGATATTTTATATTGTCCTAACATTTTTATTTCACCTTGTCCTAATAAAATATATTTATTTAATTTTATATTTTGAGCTATTTTAAATAAATTATTTTTATTTACTAAATTAGCTCTTATTCTAGTCATGAAACCTTCTTTTTTATTAGAAAATTGATAATATATTTTTTTAGTAATTATAAAATTTAATATTGAATCTCCTAAAAATTCCAATCTTTCATTATGAATATTACTATAACTACGATGTGTTAATGATAAAATAAGTATTCTTTTATTTATAAATTTATATTTAATTTTTTTTTCTAAGTAAAATATTTTCATTATATTTTATTTAAATAATTTTTCCTATTCTTTTAAATCTAATTTTTATTGGTCAATAATTTTCTTGTTTTTCGAAGCTCATTCATATATATTTAGCTTTTCCTATTATTAAATTTTGATGTACAAATCCTCAATATCTACTATCTTCACTATTATCTCTATAATCTCCCATAACAAAATACATATTATCAGGTATTATTCATGATCTATTTTTTTTCTTTTTAAAAAAAGAATTATTATTTTTTGCTAGTAGTAAAATTTTATGTTTAATATTTTTTATATATTCTATTTTTTCTGCTAAAAAAAATATTTCTGAATTTTTTTTAATATTTTTTTTTTTATAAATATTTCAGAAATATTCTCTTATTTTATTTTTAAAATAGAATATTTCCTCTATATAATAACTTTTTTTTTTATTTTTATATTGAAAAATATTTTTATTAATATATTTATTTTTTTTATTATTTCATTTATATATCTTAATTTCTTTTTTTTTTTCGTTATATATTATTTTATCTTTTGGTAAACCTACTACTCTTTTAATGTAATTTATTTTTTTATTTTTAGGATATTGAAAAACTATTATATCTCCATATTTAGGTTTATTAATATTTATTAAAGTTTTATTATTAAAAGGATTTTTGAGATTATATGATAATTTATTTACTAGTATTAAATCACCTATTAATAATGTAGGCATCATAGATGCTGAAGGTATTTGAAAAGGTTCATATATAAATGATCTAAAAATAAATATTAATATTAATGTAGGTAATAAATTTATTAATTCATTAATAAAATTAAATTGAAGTATATTTTTATTTTTTTTTTTAATTAAAAATATTATTATAATTAATATTATTATTATAAATAATGTTATATTAAGTATGATCATTTTTTTACATTATTTTAAAAGTTTTTAAAAATATTTCTTGTGATACATAAATATTACCTATTTTTTTCATTCTTTTTTTTCCTTCTTTTTGTTTTTGGAGTAATTTTTTTTTTCTTGATATATCTCCTCCATAACATTTAGAAGTAACATTTTTTCTTAATGCTTTTAGATAACATTTTGCTATTATTTTATTATTACATAAAGCTTGTATATTAATTTCGTATTGTTTTTTTTGTATATTATTTTTTATAATCTCTATAATTTTTTTACTATATTGTAATATATTATTTCTATGTATTAATATAGAAAAACCGTCTATTTTATTTTTATTTATCATTATTTCAGATAAAACTATATCAGATTTTTTATATTTTTTAAATGAATATTCAAATGATGCGTATCCTCTAGATATAGATTTTAATTTATTACTAAAATTAGTTATAATTTCTGATGTTGGTATATAAAATGTTAAAGAAATATTTTTATCAATAAATAAAATTTTTTTTTGTTTCCCTCTTTTACTTATACATAATTTAAGTATTTTTCCTAAGTATTTTATTGGACTTATAATATTACATTTAGATATAGGTTCTTTAATTTTTTTAATTTCATTTTTCTTAGGTAAATTTATTGGATTATTTATATAAATTATTTCTTTTTTTTTATTTATTATCTGATAATTTACTGTAGGTAATGTAATGATTATGTTAATATTATATTCTCTTTCTAATCTTTCTTTTGTAATTTCTAAATGAAATTTTCCTAAAAAACCACATCTAAATCCAAATCCAAATATATTTGAATTTTCTTGTGTAAATGTTAAAGAAGAATCATTTAAACTTAATTGTTCTAATGATTTTTTGAATTTTATAAAATTTTTATTTTCATTTGGGTATAAACCTGCATATATTTTAGGATTAATACTTTTAAATTTTGTTAGTATTTTATTAGAAGGATTTTTATGTTTTGTGATAGTATCACCTATTTTAATAAAATTAATTTTTTTTATATTACAAGATATTCATCCTACTTCACCACATTTTAATTTTTTACAATTTAATTTTTCTGGTTTATTTATATATATATTTTCTACTTTATATTTTTTATTTTGATTAATTAATTTTATTTTTTCTTTTTTTTTTAAGTAACCATTTTGTATTTTAATTAGAAAAAAAGCTCCTAGATAATTATTAAAATATGAATCTATAATTAATGCTTGTAACGGATTATTTTTATTTCCTGTAGGATAAGGAATTTTTTTTATTATATTATGAATAATTTTTTTTATGCCTATATTTTTTTTTGCTGAACATAAAATAATTTTTTTTGATTTTATATTTAATAAACTTTTTAATTGATTTTTAATCTTTTTTATATTTTTATTTAATAAATCTATTTTGTTAATTATTGGTATAATTTTAATTTTTAATTTTTTAGCAATATTATAATTTGCTATTGTTTGAGCTTGTATACCTTGAGTAGCATCTATAATTAATAAAGCTCCTTCACATATATATAAAGATCTAGATACTTCAAATGAAAAATCTACATGTCCAGGTGTATCTATTAAATTAAAAGTATAAATATTATTTTTATATTTATAATTTAATTTTACACTTTGTGATTTAATAGTAATACCTTTTTCTTTTTCTAATTCCATTGAATCTAATATTCTTTGTTGATTTTTTTTAATTTTTTTACCTGTGCATTTTTCAATTATTCTATCTGATAGAGTAGATTTACCATGATCTATATGTGCTATAATAGAAAAATTTCTGATATATTTTTGCATTTAAATAAATTTATTAAATTATTATTAATAATATTATATAATTATTAAATTAAATATCATATTTAAATTTATAAAAAAAAATTTTAAAACTATGAATAATAATGTCATTACTAGATTTGCTCCTAGTCCAACTGGTTATTTACATATAGGTAATATTCGTGCTGCTTTATATTCTTGATTATATGCTAAAAAAAATAATGGTAAATTCTTTCTAAGAATAGAAGATACTGATTTATTAAGAAATAATCAAAAATATATCGATTATATTTTTTATGTTTTAGAGTGATTAGGTTTATATTGAGATGATAAACCTATTTATCAATCTAATAGAATAGATTTATATAAAGAAATTATATTAGATATGTTAAATAAAAATTTAGCATATAAATGTTATTGTAGTGAAAAAAGATTAGTTAAAATACGTAAATATTGTTTATTAAATAAATTAAAACCACGTTATGATAATTATTGCAGAGATAAAAATTTAAATTTTAAAAATAAATCTTATGTAATAAGATTTAAAAATCCGTTAACTGGTAATATTTTATTTAAAGATTTAGTTTTTAATAAAGTTAAATTTAATAATAGTGAATTAAATGATTTTATTATTTTAAGATCTAATGGTTTACCAACATATAATTTTTGTGTTGTTATCGATGATTATTATATGAATATTACTCATGTTATTAGAGGTGAAGATCATATAAGCAATACTCCTAAACAAATTAATCTAATAAAATATTTAAATTTTTATATTCCTAATTATGTTCATTTACCCATTATACTAAATGAAAAAGGTAAAAAATTATCTAAAAGAAATTCTTCTTCTAATATTAAAAAATATTTAGAATATGGTTTTTTACCTGAAGCAATATTGAATTCTTTGTTACGTTTAGGTTGATCTTATAAAAATAATGAAATATTTCATATTCATGAAATGAAATATTTATTTGATTTGAAAAATATAAAAAAATCTTCATGTATTTTAAATTTTAAAAAATTAATTTGAATTAATAAATATTATATTTCTAAATTATCTTATAATAAGATACAATTATATTTTAAGAATTTTCTTTTATTTAATAATATAAATATATCTAATATAAATAATATTTCTGAAATTATATCTTATATATGTTATAGAAGCTTTTTGTTAAAAGATATATCTAATTTTTGTTTGTTATTTGATGATAATTACTATTTATTAAAAAAAAATGATTTATCAAAATTTGATAAAGATATTTCTATTAAAATATTAATTTTTTTTAAAAAAAAAATATTTATTATTTCTATGTGAAATATAGATAATATTAATAAAATTATTTTTGAGTTATTTAAAAAATTTTATTTTTTAAATAAAAATAAAATTTATAAATATTTAAGATTTTTTATTACAGGTAAAATTGTTACTCCAAGTATATCTATGATAATTTTTTTATTAAAAAAAAATAAAGTAATTTATAGAATAAATTATTCTATTAAAAAATTATTTAATAATTAATTTTTTTTTATTATATTAATTAATATTTTAATTTGTTTTAAGTTATTTTTGTTATTTAAATAATTAATTATAGATTTATACTTTAATTTATTTATTTTAATATTTTTTTGATTTTTAAAATTAATAAATTTTTTAATTTTTTTAATTTTTTTACTTAGATATTTTGATGTTGATATTCCTATATTTGGAATAGATAGTGAATATATAAAATTTTCAGTTTTTATTTTATTTATTGAATATTTTATTGAATTTATAATTTTATTTGCTAATTTTAGTTTAATTTTTGGTATAGTGAGAAGATTTTTTTTTTTTAATCTTAATATATCTGATATACAATTTATATATTTGTACTTTATTAATTTTTTAATTATTTTAGGACCTATATTTGGTATATTAAATCCATTTTTTGATGTAAAATTTACTAATATTTTTTCTAGTTGTTTAGGACAAGTTAGTCCTAAATTACATTTAGGTTGTTTTACATTAATATCAATTTTTTTTTTACATGAAGGACATTTATTTATAATATTTATTTTAGTATTTTTTTGATTATGAATAATTTTATAAATTTTAGGTATTACATCACCAGATCTTTCTATAATAATTTTATCTTTTAAATTAATATTTAATTTATTTAAAAAATTTAAGTTATATAAATTTATTTTTTTTATATTTACTCCTCCTATATTTATAGGTTTTATTATTCCTATAGGAGTAATAATACCATTTTTACCTATTTTATATTTTATTTTTTTTAGTATAGTTATTTTTTTTTGAGGAAAAAATTTTCAAGCTATTGCTCATTTAATATATTTATTATTATATTTAATTTTTTCTTGTATATTTTTATTATTAATCTTTATTACTATTCCATCTATTTCAAAATTTATTTTTTCTCTTTGATTTTTAATTTTTTTATAAAAATTAATTATTTTTTTAAAAGAACTAGTAATTATTTTTTTATTATCAATTTTAAATCCTATTGAATTTAATATTTTTAAACTTTCTGATTGCTTAGAAAAAAAATTTCTTTTATTATTTATTATTAAATCATATCCTATAAAAGATAACTTTCTTTTTTTAATAATATTTTTATTTGAAAGTCTTATTGTACCTGAAGTAAAATTTCTACTATTAGAAAAAACTTTTTTTTTATTTATATAATTAAAATTTTTTTTTTTTGTAAATATTTCTCCTCTAATTTCTAATTGTTTATAATTTATTTTTTTTTTAATTTTTTTAGGTATAGATTTTATTACTTTAATATTTTTAGTAACATTTTCTCCATATATACCATTACCTCTTGTTAAACTTTTATATAAATAGTTTTTTTTATAAATTAAACTAATCGCTACTCCATCTATTTTTAATTCACAACAAAATTTAATTTTTGGATATATTTTTTTTATTTTTTTAATATATTTATAAATTTTTTTAATTGAATATTCACTTTTTATTGATAACATTGGTATTTTATGTTTTGAAATTTTAAATTGTCTTAAAAATTTATAATATATATTTTTAGTTGGAGATTTTACTGAATTTAATTTAGGATATTTTTTTTCTATTTTTTCTAATTTTTTTATTAAAAAATCATATTTTTTATCACTTATTAAATTTTTATTCTTATTAAAATAATAATAAGAATATTTATTAATCTTTTTTTTTAATTTTTCAATTTTTTTTTTTATTTTCTTAAACATATAAGAAATTATATTTTTATTAATGTATTAAATACAATATATTTAATATTATATTTATTTATATATATTATTTTTCTATATATTACTTGTCATTTTTTAATATTATATTTTAGATAAATTTTTTTTTTATATATTTTTTTGTTTATACATATTAAATGTATTTTTTTAGGTCATTTAAATATTTTTGAAGATTTATTTTCTATTATTATATATTTTTCTTTTTTTTTTTTAATTATATTTAATGTTTTTATTATTGAGTTACTAAATATTATTTTTTTTTTTTTATATGTATATTTTATTTTATTTGTAATTGTATTATTTATAATAATATTAGTTTTTTTTTTAAATGGTTGTTTAATAAATTTTCATTCTTTATTATTTATAATAATATTTTTATTTTTAATTATTTTTTTAAAAAATTTTGTATTTTTTATTATTTTTCAATATGTATATTTTTTTTTTTTAATAATATTATTTTTAGTTAATATTATTATGATACTAATCATATATTAATTTTGATTAAAATATTTAATATAATTAAATATCTAAATAAAAGATATTTAAGTTATTTAAATGTAAATTATTTAAAATGTTAACATTTTATGTTAACAATAAATTATTTTTATATTATTTTATAATTATTTTATTTATAAAATATTTTAAAAATAAATTTTATTAAATTAATAAACATTACTTTATTTTTTATTTAAAATATATTCATATTCATTAAATGAATTTAAAAAACTTACATTTAATTTAAACTTTTTTTTTATTCATTTACCTAATTTTTTAATACCATATATTTCTGAAATATAATGTTTAATAATAAAAATATTAATATCATATTCTTCAAATATATAAAAATAATTTTCTGATATTTCTCCAGTAATATATGTATCTATATTATATTCTAATATAGATTTTTCTAAAAATTTTTCTCCACATCCACTACAAATACCTATTTTATTTATTTTTTTTTTTTTACTTTGATGAAAGTAAAAGTTTCTTGTTTGTTTTTTAATTTTTTTAAATATATTTTTGTTATTGTTTAACTTACATAATAAAACTGGAAATTTATTTGTAGGTAATATTTTAATATTAGTATTCAATTTTTTTGCTATAATAACATTATTACCAATTTTAGGATGTATATCTAATGGTAAATGTCAGGCAAATATATTAATATTATTTAATAAAATTTTATGAATTCTTTTCTTTTGTATACCTATTATATTTAAAAAATTATTTTTTCATAAAATTCCATGATGAGCTATTAATGTATCAACTTTATTTAATATTGCTTTTTTAATAACAAAATTATTTATTGTGACACATGTATAAATATTTTTAATATTTTTTTTTCCTTCTATTTGTATACCATTTACTGAATTATCTTTTATATAATCAGAATTTAGATATTTATTTATAATTTGATTTAATTTTAAATTATTCATATATTTACGGAGGTAGAGAGATTCGAACTCCCGAACGATTACGTTGACGGTTTTCAAGACCGTTGCCTTAAACCCCTCGGCCATACCTCCTAATTTTAATATATAAGTGTACCTTCTTTTTTACCCATTATTATATTATATAATGCATTTTTTTTATATATATTATATATATATATAGGTAATTTATATTTATTAGCAATATAAAAAGATATTGTATCCATTACTTTAATTTTTTTCTTAATTATTTCCTTATATTTTATTTTACTAAAAAATTTTGCATTTTTATATATATGTGGATCATTATCATACACTCCATTAACTTTAGTAGCTTTAATTAAAATATCTGATTTTATTTCTATAGCTTTTAAACATGCAGCACTATCAGTAGTAAATAAAGCATTTCCTATACCTGAAGTAATTATAACTACTTTATTTTTTTTTAAGTATTCGTTAATTTTAATATAATTATATACTTCACATATATTTAAAATATTTATGGTAGACATTATTTTAGTATCTATATTTTTTTTTTTTAAAAAATTATATAGAATTAGTCCATTTATTATAGTAGATAACATACCAGTTTGATCTGATATTATTTTATCTATATTTAAATAATTTAAATCTTTTCCTCTTAATATATTACCTCCTCCTATAATAATAACTATTTGTATTTTTTTATCGTATATTTTTTTAATTTCCTTTGTAATGAATGTAATAATATTTTTATTTATAAATTCATTTTTTTTTAATGATTCACCACTTATTTTTAATAGTATACGTTTATACATTTTAAATTTGAAATCTTCAAAAATTAATTATTGTAATTTTATTTTTATTAATATATTCTTTAACTGATATTTTATTATTAAAAATAAATTTTTGTTCTAGTAAAGAAACATTATTTATTTTTTCTATCAATTTTATTTTTATTATATTATTTTTTATATTTTTAGAGTTTAAATTAAAAATTATATTTTGTCTATATTTTTTAATTTTACTTAATGGTATTTTTTTTTTATTAATAAATTTAGGATTCATAGCAGTAATATGCATAGCTATTTTTTTGATTTTTTCTTTATTTATATTTAATTTATTTGTTTTTATTTTTAATATTGTGCCTATTTTATTATTATTATGTATATATTGAGTTAAAAATTTTCCTTTTATAAAAAGAAATTTTTTTATTTCTATATTTTCATTAAATTTAGAAATTAAATAATTAATTTTTTTCTTAAATTTTTTTTTTATTTTATTTATAGATTTATAATTTTTTTTAAAAGAGTAATTTATTATTTTATTAACTAATTTTTTAATTTCTATATGTTTTATTGTGAAATCTGTTTCACAATTTATTTGTATCATAATAGCTTTATTATTTTTAATTTTTCCATAAATATTTCCTTCTTTAATTAATTTTTTTATTTTATTTTTTTTTTTTTTTAAATATATAATTGATTTATTTAAATTATAATTATTTTTTTCTAATGCTTTTTTACATTTATCTATACTAATAGAGGTTATTTTTCTGATTTTTTTAATTAATTTTATATTCATATTAATTATTTGTTTAATTTATTTATAATATTATTACAAAATCATTCTATAGATTTAGAAGAATCATCATTACCTGGAATAATATAATTTATTCCTTCAGGATTTGAATTAGTATCTATTATAGAAAATATTTCAATATTTAATTGTTGAGCTTCTTTTATTGCTATTTTTTCATAATTAGCATCTATAATAAATAATGCATTAGGTAAATTACCCATATTTTTAATTCCATCTAAATTATTTTTGAGTTTTTTTAATAATCTTTTTTTTTGTAAAATTTCTTTTTTAGTTAATTTATCTAATACTCCGTTTTTATATTGTTTTTCTAATTCCTTTAAAAATTTAATAGATTTTTTAACTGTTTTTCAATTAGTTAATGTTCCTCCTAATCAACGGTTATTTATATAATGTTGATTACATTTTATAGCTGTATTTTTTATAAAATTACTTGCTGATCTTTTAGTTCCTACAAATAAAATTTTTTTTTTTTCTTTATGAATTTTTTTTAATTTAATTAAAGCTAAATTAAATAATTTTATTGTTTTATCTAAATTAATAATATGTATTTTATTATATTTAGTATAAATAAATGGTTTCATTTTTGGATGTCAATATTTAGTTTGATGACCAAAATGTATACCAGCATTTATCATTTCTTTTATTGAAAAATTCATTTTTCCTCTTTTATTTTTGTTATTAAATTTATATTATATAAATAATATTTTATATAAAAAAATTCAATTAATATAGATAAAAATTAAATTTATGATTTATATGATTAAAAATTTAAAAGAAATTAAAAATATAAAAATTTCTAGTAAAATAGCTTCTGAGACTTTATTTTATATATCTAAATATATTAAACCTGGTATATCAACTGGCAAAATAAATGATATTTGTTATGATCGTATTGTTAATTATCATAATGCTTATCCTGCATCACTTAAATATATGGGTTACCCAAAATCTATATGTACATCTATTAATGATGTTGTTTGTCATGGTATTCCTGATTATAATTGTATTTTAAACGATGGTGATATAATTAACATAGATATAGCAGTATGTAAAAATAATTATTATAGTGATACTTCTAAAATGTTTTTTGTTGGTAAACCTAATAATTTAGCTATTAAATTATGTAAAGTTACTAAAAAAAGTCTTTATTTATCTTTAAATTGTATTAAAAATGGTGGTCAATTTAAAAATATAGGTAATATCATACAAAATTATGTAAATAGTAAAGGTTATTCAGTAGTAAAAAATTATTGTGGTCATGGTATAGGTAAAAAATTACATGAAAAACCAAATGTATTACATTATAAAAATAATTGTAATTTAATTTTTAAAACAGGTATGATTTTTACTGTTGAACCTATGATTAATATAGGTTCTGAAGATACATTTGTAATGAATGATGGATGAACAGTAAAAACCAAGGATGGCAGTTTATCTGCTCAATATGAGCACACTATATTAGTGACAGACAGTGGTTATCAGATACTTACTTTATAGATTATATATTTTTTCCATAATATATTTCTTTCATTTCTTTTCATATTGAGGAAATAATTTTTTTTTTTTTTTTTTTGTTTATGTTTTTTTTATTAAGAAAATTTTTTTTAAAATTTATATATTTAAGCATCATTTTTGTATGAAAAATATTTTCTCTATATATATTTATATCAGTCATATCATATAATTTTTTTATTTTTTTATTTATATAATTTTGTATAGAATATATTTTATGATCTATAAAAATTTTTTTTCCTTTAATATCTCTTGTAAATCCTCTAATTTTATAATCTATTGTTATTATATTGGATTTTAATTTTTTAATAAAATAATTTAACGTTTTTAATGGTGATATTACACCACAAGTAGATAATTCTATATCTACTCTAAACGTAGATATTTTTTCTTTAGGATGACTTTCTGGGTAAGTATGTACACAAATATGACTTTTATCTAAATGTATTAACAATTTATTAACTATTTTTTTATTTTTATATTTTTTTTCTTTATTTTCTTCACTAATTAAAATTGTTACACTAGCTCCATGAGGTTTATAATTTTGCTTTGCTATATTTAATATTTTTGCTCCTATAATATTACATGTTTTTTTTAAAATTTTTGTTAATTTTTCAGCATTATATTTTTTATTTATATATTTTATGTATTCATTTTTTTCTATTTTTGAATTAGTATAATAAATATCATAAATACAAAAATTTAAACTTTTAGTTAAATTATTAAATCCATGTAATTTTATTTTTTTCAATTTCTCACCATTTAATAAATTAATTTATTTTGAAAATATAAATTTTGGTAATATAAAACTATTAATATGTATCTTAGAATTATAGTATTTAAATTTATATAAATATGATTTTTTATGTAAATAATTTATATTAATTTTTTTAAGATTTATTTTTTTTGATGCTCATATAAAAAATATATTACCTCCATAATACGTAGGTACATTAGCTTGATATAAACCTCCGTACTTAAATATTTTTTTAATACAATTTAAATTTTTTATTATTTGTTTTTTTTGTAAGATAGTACCACTTTGTGTGACAATTATACCTTTTTCTGTAAGACATTTATTACAGTTAATATAAAAATCTTTAGAAAATAATTTTTTACCTGGACCTATTGGGTCTGTACCATCAATTATAATAATATCAAATTTTTTATTATTATTTTTTACAAAATTTATACCATTATTATTTATTATTTTAACTCTAGGATCATTAAAAGAATTTTTATGTATTTTAAATAAATATTTTTTTGAACATGAAATTATTTCATTATCTATTTCTATTAGATATATAGATTTAATTTTTTTAATTTTAGTTATTTGTTTTAAACATCCTCCATCTCCTCCTCCTATAATTAAAATTTTTTTAGGATTAGGATGACTAAATATAGGTATTAAACATATCATTTCATGATATATAAATTCATCAAATTCCGTAGTTTGAATGATATTATCTAATATTAATAAATTACCTATATTTTTATTATTTACTATTAATATTTTTTGATACTGAGTTTTTTTTTTATAAATAATTTTATTTATTTTAATAAATTGACCTATATTGGAATGTAATTTTTCTAATCATATTTTGTTTTTCATAAACAATTTAATTTGAATTAATTTAAATATCTTATTTTACAAGATTATATTTAAATTTTTTCATAAAGTATATATTTTATTTATTTTTTTTAAAAAAATTATTTAATTTATTGTTTTTTTTTTTTTAATTTCTGATAAAATTTTACAATCTATACATAAATTAGCTGTAGGTTGTGCTTCTAATCTTTTAATTCCTATTTCTGTACCACATGTTTCACAATAACCAAATTTTTTTTCTTTAATTTTTTTGATAGTATTTTCTATTTTACTTATTAGTTTATATTCTCTATCTTTGTTAATTAGATTAAATGTAAACTCTTCTTCTTGTACTGCTCTATCTATTGGATCAGGAAAATTTGCTGTTTCTTTATCATTAAAAATTTTTTTATTAGAATTTTTAATTAATTGTTTGTATAAAGTTAACAAAATTTTTTTAAAGTGATTTATTTGTAAATTATTCATATATTTTTCATTTTTTTTTTTTTTGTAAGGTTTTATACCTGCTAAATCTAATATATTTAAAGATATATTTTTTTTGTTTTGTTTTATATGCATAAATTTTAATATTTATTTGTATTTTTTAGTGATACTATTTTATTTAAATGTACTTTTTTTTTAAAAGATATTTTATTTAATTTAAAATATCCAATTCTTTCAAATTGGAAAATTTTATATTTACTGTTTAATATTGATTTTTCTACATATCCTTCTTTAATTTTTAAAGATTTTTTATTTACAATAGATAAAATTTTTTTTTCTTTATTTGGATTAATTGAATTAAATAATTTAGAATAAAATTTTATTTTTGTTTTAATAGAATTTTTTTTAGATAATCAATGTATTATATTAATATTTTTATATTTTTCTTCTTTATAAAATTTACATTTTAAATATAAAATTTTATTTTTATTATTTTTAATAATTTTTTTTAATTTAATTATTCCTAAATATTTTAATCTAATTTTATTTTTAATGATTTTATTTTTTTTATTTAAAAAGTATAATTTTTTTGTATCTTTTTTATCTATATATATTTCTTTACTAAATATTAATTTTCTTTTTCCCATCTTTTTATTAAATGGGTGATTTTTTACTTTTATATTATATATATAATTTTTATTTATATTTACACATACTATTTTTATTGGATTTATTATTCCCATAATTCTTGGTGAATTATAATTTAGTTCATTTCTTAAATATTTTTTTAATATATTTACATCTATAATACTTTCTTGTTTACTTATACCTAAAGATTTACAAAAATTTATAATTGATTTTGGTGTATATCCTTTTTTTCTCATACCTGATAAAGTCATTAATCTAGGATCATTTCATCCTTTAATTATTTTTTTTTTGATTAATTTATTTATTTTTCTTTTTGAAGTAAGATTATAACTTATATTAAGTTTAGAAAATTCATATTGTTTTGGATAATGATTAACTTGGATATTATTTAGTATTCAATTATACAATTTTTTATTATTTTGAAATTCTAAAGTACATATAGAATGTGTAATTTTTTCTATTGAATCAGCTATACAATGAGCAAAATCATACATTGGATATATACATCACTTTTTTTTAGTTTTTGGATGACTAGAATATTTTATCCTATATAGGATTGGATCTCTCATAATAATATGTTTTGATTTCATATTAATTTTAGCTCTTAAACACATTTGTTTTTCTTTAAAATATCCTTGTTTCATTTTTTTAAATAATAATAAATTATCATTTATATTTCTATTTCTAAAAGGACTATTAATACCATAATTAATTAATGTTCCTCTATATTTTTTAATTTTTTTTATTGATAATTCGTCTACATATGCTAAACCATTTTTAATTAATTTTTTAGCATATTTATAATATATATCAAAATAATCTGAAGTATATTTAATTTTTTTATTTAATTTAAATCCTAATCATTTTATGTCTTTTTTAATTGATTTTATATATTTTTTTTTTTCATTTTCAGGATTAGTATCATCGAAACGTAAATTACATATGCCTTTAAAGTCTTGAGCTATTTTAAAATTTATGTATATAGATTTAACATGTCCTATATGTAAATATCCATTTGGTTCTGGTGGAAAACGAGTAATTATTTTTTTATATTTTTTTTTTTTAATATCTTCACTAATTATTTTATATATAAAATTTTTTATTTTTTTTATCATTATTAATTTTAATTATTAATTTTATATAGAATTTTATTTTTTAAAATTTATTTTTTTAATTTATAATTTATTATTTTTCCATTTTTTATTCCTATACATTGTCCTAATTTTTTTTTTTTAATTAATTTAATAGTATGTAATCCAATTTTGTATGCTATTATTCTATCTAATGATACAGGTTTACCACCTCTTTGAATATGACCTAAAGATGTTGATCTTGTTTCTATTTTGGTTTTTATTTCTATTTCTTTAGCTAATTTTTTTATATTATATATATTTTCTGTAATAATAATTATATTATTATCACTTATATTTTTTTTATTTATTTTTGTAATTTTTTGAATTATTTCTTCTTTTTTAATTTTTTTTTCTGGTGTAATAACTAAATTACATGAACAAGCTAATGAAGCTGCTAAAGCTAATTTACCACATTTTCTACCCATAACTTCTAATATTGAAATTCTATTATGTGATCAAGAAGTATCTTTAAGATTATCTATAGCTTTAACTATATTTTCTAATGCTGTAAAATAACCTAAAGTATACTCCGTACCTAAAATATCATTATCTATTGTACCTGGTATAGCTATACATGGTAAATTCATTTTATTTAATTCTAGTGCACCTTTATATGATCCTTCTCCACCTATTACTATTAATATATCTATTTTTTTTTTAGTATTTTGAATTATTTTTTTTCTTATTTTATAATTTTTTAGTTCCGGAAATCTTGATGATTTTAAAAATGTTCCTCCAGTATTTGAAATATTTGATAAATTTTTATTATTTAATAGTTTAATTTTTTTTTTATATAAACCATAAAATCCTTTATATATACCAAATATATTTAGATTATTTTTTATACCAAATTTAACTAAATTAAATATTAATGTATTCATTCCAGGTGCATCACCACCACTAGTAAGTATTCCAATATTTTTAATCATTTTAAAAGTTGAAATTGTAAAATTTAATACTTTTAATATTAACAGATTATTAATTAATTTTTAATATTTTAAATTTATTTTATTAATTATATTTATGTTTTGTTTTTTTTAAAATTATATATTTGTTATAATAATATTATTATTTTAATTCAAATTTGAATTTATATTTATATAATGTTAATACAATTTTTGGGTACAAATGCTGGATCTCCTAGTATTAAAAGAAATGTTACTAGTATAGCTTTAATTTTAAACAATAGTATTTATGAAGTATGATTATTTGATTGTGGTGAAGCTACTCAACATCAAATATTACGTACTTCAATAAAATTAAGTAAAATAAAAAAAATATTTATAACTCATATGCATGGAGATCATATTTTTGGTTTATTAGGTTTATTAACTAGTAGGTCAATAAATAATATATCTGATAAAATAGAAATATATGGTGGTAAAGGAATTAAATGTTATATAAATTCTTTTTTAAAAATGAGTAATTCTTATATAAATTTTACTTTAAATATTTTTGAAATTAATGAAGGAATAATATTTAATAATAAAAATTATCAAGTTATTTCATTTTTATTAAATCATTCTATTGAATGTTATGGTTTTTATATTAAAGAGAAAGATAAATCTGGTCATTTAAATGTAAATAAATTAATTAATGATGGTATTTTTCCTGGACCAATATATAAATATTTAAAATTAGGTAAAAAAATTAAGTTAGATAATAATAGAATAATAGATGGAAAGAATTATTTAGGAAAAAAAATTAAAGGTAAAAATTTATTAATATTAGGTGATACATCTCCTTTATTTAATAAAAATTATAATTTTTTTTATAATTTAGATATTCTTATACATGAATCTACTTTAGATCATTCTATGTCGTACATAGCAAATATTAGAGGTCATTCTACAAATATTCAAGCTGCAATATTTGCTAAAAAATATTCTGTTAAAAAACTTATACTTACTCATTTTAGTTCTAGGTATAATTTTAATGATATACAGAAAATGTTAAAAAAATGTGTAAAAATTTTTTTAAATACTAAAATAGCTTATGATTTTTCTATATTTAAAGTTTAGTATTTTTATTAATATAGATTTTAATTTTTTGTATATTATATATAATAATTTTATTTATTATAAAACTAAATATTAATTCATAACTTCTATGTAATAAAAAAATTAATCTATTTAGTGTAAGTATTAATAATATTATTATTATAATAATATTAATTTTTTTCATCTTTTTTTTTCAAAAAGTTATTATTCAATAACTTGTAAATAGAGTATGTCCAGAAGGAAAAGAACTATTTGTTTTTTTTTTTCATTGATAAATTATTCATTTAGGTATATTTTTAATATCATATTTTTTTTTTATATTAACATATGGTCTAGAAATAAATATATATTTTTTAATAATTTCTTTAGTTAGTAAAGATATAAAAAGTATACTGCAAGATATACATATTATGTATAAAATATTTTTTACATTATATATTTTTTTATATATATAAATTAATGTTAAATAAGTAATTATTATTCAAGGGAATTCTATTATTTTATTTAAAAAAACTAAAATATTTAAATTTTTTAATATATTTATATTATTTGCTGTAAATATTATTTCTGTTATTTTTAGAATGAATAGTATTTTAATTAAATTTTTAAATTTAAAGTTATTTTTTAACATTTTTTTTAAATACAATTAGATATTTATTTTTTTAAATTTATTAAATTTATATAATTGAAAAATTTTTTTAATATATTTATTTTTATATTTTTTCTTAGTAAAAAAAAAATAATCTTTTTTTTTTCTTTTATATTTTTTTTTTGATAAAATACAAATTATTTTCTTTTTTACTCTAGAAATATTTTTTATAAAAAATATTTCTTTTTTAAATACTTTTTTAATTTCTTTAGTTAAAAAATTATAGTGTGTACATCCTATTATAATAGTATTTAAATTTTTTATATTTATTTCTTTTTGAAAGATATTTTTAATGTTATTTAAATTTATTTTATTTTTATTTATTTTTAATTCAGATTGATTAACTAATTCTGAAGAATATTTTTTAATTATATTAATATTTTTTGATAAATATTTTTTAATTATATTATTAACATGATATGAATTAATAGTTAAATATGTACCTATTAATAAAATATTTTTTTGTTTTGTTTTTTTAATTTTTTTTTTAATATAAGGATATATACCTATTATAGGAAATTTAAATTTTTTTTTTAGATATTTTAAACTAGCTATACTAGCTGTAGTACATGCTAAAACAACTATTTTAATATAATAAATTTTATTTAGATATTTAATTATTTTAAATATTCTTTTAGTAATATATAAGTAATTTTTATTTCCATAAGGAAATTTTAAATTATCCATAAAGTAAATTATTTTAATATTATTAGGTATATATTTATATATTTTTTTTAAAATATATAAACCTCCTATACCTGAATCTAAAATAATGAAAGATTTTTTTTTTTTTTTAAATGACATTTTAGTATAAAATTTGTTAGTTTTAATTTATTTTAATATAAATTTATTAAGTAATGTTATTTATTATACAATATCATTATTGTATAATTAAAATTATTAATTCTAAAAGGTAATAGAATGTTTAAAATAGGTATTTTTTATGGTAGTGATACAGGTAATACTAAGGATATAGCATATTTTATATATGAAAAATTAAATAAGTATTTTGATACATATATATTAAATATCAGTAATATTTCTAAAGAACATTTTAAAAAATTTGATGTATTTATATTAGGTACTTCTACTTGATATTGTGGTGAATTACAATATGATTGAGATAATTTTTTAGATGATTTTAAAAAAATAAATTTTTCTAAGAAAATTATATCTTTTTTTGGTTGTGGTAATCAAAAAGATTATATAAATAATTTTTGTGATGCGGTATATAAATTATATACTATAGTAAAAAAAAATAATGGATTGATAATAGGTTATTGACCTACAAATAATTATTTTTTTAAAAAATCTATAAGTTTGATAAATAAAAATTATTTTATTGGTTTAATGATAGATGAAATTAATCAATCTGAATATTCTAGTAAAAGAATCAATATTTGATTAAGTAAGTTAATTGTTGATATTTGAAATTTTTATATTTAGGAATTAATTTTAATGAAAATAGTTTTGTTTTTTATAATTTATTTTTTTGTTTTTAATTTTTCTTTGTCCTGTAATTATTTTAATAAACCTAAATTAATGGTTTTATTTTCTTCCAATAAAAATTATAAAATAGAAGATAAAATAATAAATTATATTAGTAATGCTAAAAAAGAGTTATTATTAGCAGCGTATAATTTAACTAGTAAAAATATAATAAATTCTTTAATTGAAGCTTATAAAAAAGGAGTTAAAATTAAAATATTATTAGATGGAAAAAATTTCAAAAAAAATCATATTTTTTTAAATAAAATGTTTTATTATAATATACCTATAAAATTAAATTATAATTATAATATTATGCATAATAAATTTTTAGTTATTGATAATAGTTCTGTAGAAACAGGTTCTTACAATTATACTTTTTCTGCAAATAATTTAAATGCAGAAAATATTATTTATTTAAATTGTGTACCTAAAATTGCTGTAAAATATAAAAAAGAGTTTTATAAATTATGAAATTATGGTTATAATTTAAAAAATTGAATTTAAATATTCTGTTTTTTTTATTATTTATGTAATATTTTAAAAGGTAAAAATTATGTCTATTTTAAAAATACAAGATGTAGATTTATTAAATAAAAAAGTAATGATAAGATTAGATTTAAATGTACCAATATTTAATGGAGTTATTCAATCTAATAAAAGAATTAAAGCTACATTACCAACTTTAAAATATGCAATTGATAAAGGAGCAAAAATTATAATAACTTCTCATTTAGGTAGGCCTATTGAAGGAATTTATAATAAAAATTATTCTTTATTACCTGTTTTTAATTATTTAAAAAATAAATTAAATGTTTCAATGAAATTTATATCTAATTATTTAGATAAAAAAATATCTTTTAAAAAATTAAATACAAATATTATAATGTTAGAAAATGTTCGTTTTAATATTGGTGAAACTAAAAATAGTGATATTTTATCAAAAAAATATGCTAGTATGTGTGATATATTTGTAATGGATGCTTTTGCTACATCTCATAGAGCTCATTCTTCTACTTATGGTATTATGAATTTTGTTAATATATGTTGTATAGGTTTTTTATTTTATTCTGAAATAAATGCTTTATCTAATATTGTTTCTAAACCTAAAAGACCTATGGTTTCTATAATAGGAGGGGCAAAAATTTCTACAAAATTTAATATTTTGAATTATTTAGGTAATATATCTGATACTTTAATAGTAGGTGGTGGTATATCTAATACATTTTTAGCGATAAAAAATAATGTAGGTAAATCTTTATATGAACCTAATTATATTGTTAAAGCTAAAAAAATGATTAGTAAATATAATATATTTTTACCTGTAGATTGTAGAGTAGGTAAAGAATATTCTAAATATGCTAAATCATATTTACGTAAAATAAATGAAATTTCTAATAATGAAGAGATAATGGATTATGGAGATAAAACTATTAATTTAATATATAATATTTTAATTAATGCTAGAACTATATTATGAAATGGACCTGTAGGAGTATTTGAATTTTTGAATTTTAGTAAAGGTACTAAATATATATCAAAATATATTATAGAAAGTAAAGCTTTTTCTGTTATAGGAGGAGGTGATACTATTTCAGCAGTGGAACGTTTTAGTGATATAAAGAAAATTTCTTATGTATCTACTGGTGGTGGTTCATTTTTAAAATTTCTTGAAGGTAAAGATCTTCCTGTAATTTCTTTTTTAAAAAGTAAATCAAATTTATTTTAAATTTTTATATAAAAATTATGAATTGTCTAAGTTTTTTAAAACCTGGTGTTATGTCAGGTAAAGATATGAAAAAAGTATTTTATTTTGCAAAAAAAAAAAAATTTGCATTACCAGCAATAAATTGTATTGACACTAATTCAATTAATTCTGTTCTTGAAGCAACTAGAAAATCTAATACTATAATAATTATTCAATTTTCTTTTTCTGGTTCTTCATTTTTTTTGGGTAAAAGTTTTTATAAAGGTAATATAATTAAGTCTGCTATTTATGGTTCTATATTAGGAGCTAAATATGTTCATGAAGCATCTATTTATTATAAAGTACCTGTAATTTTACATACTGATCATTGTACTAAAGATTGTTTACCATGATTAGATGGTTTATTAAAATATAATATAGATTTTTATAAAAGTTATGGTAAATCTTTGTTTAGTTCTCATATGATAGATTTATCTAAGAATAAAATTAAAGACAACTTAGATATATGTTGTTTTTATTTTAAAAAATTTAAAAAATTAAATATTAATATTGAAATAGAATTAGGTTGTACAGGTGGAGAAGAAGATGGTTTAGATAATAGTAATATACATCGTAAATATTTATATACTAGTCCTAAAGATGTTTTATATGCATATAAAAAATTAATTGAAATAGATAATACTTTTACTATTGCAGCATCTTTTGGTAATGTACATGGAGTATATAAATCAAGTAATATTTGTTTATCTCCTGATATTTTATTGAATTCTCAAAAATTAATTAAAAAAAAATTTTTTATAAAAGAAATTAATCCATTAAATTTTGTTTTTCATGGTGGGTCTGGTTCTAATAAAAAAATTATTAAAAAATCTATAGATTATGGTGTTGTAAAAATAAATTTAGATACTGATATTCAATGATCTTCATGAAAAGGTATTTTAGATTATTATTTAATTAATAAAGATTATTTAAATTCTCAATTGGGTAATCCTAGAGGTTATGATAAACCAAATAAAAAATATTATGATCCTAGAGTATGATTAAGATATAGTCAGAAATATATCATTAGATATTTAGTTAAAAAATTTAAAATTTTAAATTGTTTAAATTTATTTAAATATAATTTTAAATAATTATTTAAAATTAAATTTTCATATATTTGATTGTGTTATTACTTTATGTAAAGTAATATCTCATTTATTTTTTGGAAGTTTATATTTATAGAATTGGTGATCTAATCCTATACCTATAAATTCAATATTTTTATTTATTTTTTTTTTTAAGAAATTATCATAATATTTACCTCCTTTACCTAATCTATTACCATATACATCAAAGGATGTAAAAGGTATAAAAATAATTTCTAATTTATTTTTTTTTTTTTTAATATTTATAGGTTCTAATATATTATACTTATTCATAGCTAATTTTTTTTTTTTATATTTTATAAAAATAATTTTTTTTTTTTTATAAGATATTATTTTAGGTAAAAAAAAATTTTTTTTTTTATTTGATTTAATTAAATTTAGTAAATTTATTTCATTTTTTATAGGATAATATATAGCTATATTTTTAGATAATTTAAAATTTTTATATTTATTTATAAAATTTATTATTTTATTATTTATATTTTTTTTTACTGGAGTTAAATTATTTTTTTTTATAAAAAAAGATCTTATTTTATTTTTAATAATAAAAATATTCATAATTAAATTTTATTTTTTTCCTGTTATTTGTATATTAGATACTAATATAGATCCAGTTCTTATATTAGAATAGTTATTAATATCGTTACTCATATAAATAATATTTTTAAATAAACTTTTTAAATTACCAGATATTGTTATTTCATTAACAAAAAATTTTATTTTACCTTTTTCTACTCAAAAACCTGATGCTCCTTTAGAATAAAATCCTGTTGTTATATTTACTCCTTGTCCTAATAATTTATCTATTATCAAACCATTATACATTTTTTTAATTAATTTTTTAAAATTTATATATTTAATATTATTTATGAAATTTCAGTTATGTATTCCTCCACAATTACATGTATTTTTAAGATCTAATTTATTAGATGAATACACATCTAATATAAATTTTTTAAGTATTCCATTTTTTACTACGTTATATTTATATGTATTTGATCCTTCATAATCAAATGGTTTAGATCCTATACCTTTATAAATATAAGGATTTTCTATTATGTTCATTCATTTTGGTAATATTTTTTTGTTAATTTTATTTTTCATAAATGACGTTTTATTATATATATTATGTCCGTTTATAGATTTACTTAGGTATTTAAATATTTCTATGCTTGTTTCTTTATTAAATATTACTGATATATTTTGTGTACTTATTTTTTTTATATTTTTTTTTGTATATATTTTTTTTACTATTTTTTTACTTAAATAATGGTATTTATTTATTAAATCTTGTAATTTATGAGTGTAAATATAATTATAATCATATTCCATCATATTTTTATTTTTTATAATCATATTTTGAATTAAAAAATAATATTTTGCAGAGAATGTTTTTATTTTTTTATAATTATTATATATTCATATACTATTTTTGTTTTTAATAAATGTTATTCCTTCGCTAATTAAGTTTTTATTTAAATTTAAAGTATTTTTTTCTATATTTTTAGATATATTGATCATATCTAATATAGATATATTATCTTTAAATATTGTACCTAAATTTGATTCATACTCATTATTATATAATGAGTAATCTGTCATTTTATTATATTTATCTTCAGATATATTTTTTATATTATTTTTTATATAATTTATACAGTTTAATATATTTTTTTTATTAAAATTATTACATGTAATACTACATTTTTTATATTTTTTAAAAACTGTAATATTAATATTTTTATTTTTAATAAAATTTATATTTTCTAATTTTTGGTTTTTTATTTTTAAATTAGTTTCTTTATTTTTAAGTAAGGTTATTTGTATATTTGCTTTAATATTTTTTTTAACTAAATTAAATATTTTAATTATTTTTTTTTTTATTTTTTTTTGAGAATTTATTTTTTTAATATTCATATTTTAATACTATTATATTATAATAGTCTATTATAAATTAATTATTTATTAAATTAAAGTGAGTTATAGATTATGAGTTTTAAAAATATTCCTGTTGGAAATAATATTCCAGATGATATATATAGTATTATAGAGATATCTTCGTGTTCATATCCCATAAAATATGAGTATAATTTTAAGTATGATTCGTTGTTTGTTGATAGATTTATAGATGTATCTATGTTTTATCCATGTAATTATGGATATATAAATGAAACATTATCAGAAGATAATGATCATTTAGATGTTTTAGTTATTTCTCCTTATCCTTTAAATATTAATACTGTTATACATTGTCGTCCTATTGGGGTATTAAATTTAATTGATGAATCTGGTATAGATAATAAGATATTATCTATTCCTAATTATAATGTTTCTAATCAATATGATAATATTCAAGATATTTGTGATATAGATAAAAAAATTTTAAATAAAATAATTCATTTTTTTGAAAATTATAAATCTTTAGAAAAAGATAAATGGGTAGAAATTAAAGGTTGAAAAGATGTTAATGAAGCTAAAAAATTAATTTTAGAGTGTAATGATAGATATAAATTGATATAAATTATAATTTTTTTTTATAATAATTTATTATTAAAGATAAGAGTTTTTTACATATATTTTTTTTAAGTATTTTTTGTATTGAATATATACCTGGTGATGAGTTTACTTCTATTAAAATAGGTTTTGAATTAATATCTCTTATTATATCTACTCCAGAAAATGTTAATCCTAATTTTTTTGTTGCTAATATAGCTATTTTTTTTTCTTTTTTTATGATTTTAGTCCTATAAGGTTTTCCCCCTTGATGTATATTAGAACGATATTCTCCTGGTTTAGCTATTCTTTTAATTACAGCTAAAACTTTTTGATTAAATATTATATATCTAATATCATGTATATATTTTTGTTGTATATATTTTTGTAAAAGTATACTATTTTCTTTTTTTAAAACTTTATTTTTTATATTTATATATTGCTTGTTATTTTTAATATAAAAAATATTTTTACCCTGACAATTATTTAATGTCTTAATTATTATTGGAAAAGAAAATTTTTTTTTAATTTTTAAAAAGTTATTTTCTTTTTTTATATATAAAGTTTTTGGAATATTAAAATTATTTTTTGCTAATTTTTTTAGCATTAACAACTTATTATTTGTATTTTTTATAGATAATCAATTATTGATTGTAATTTGACTTTTTTTTTCTAATTCTTTTATAATATGAATATCTTCATTATTTATTTTATTTGAGCTTATTCTTGGAATTAAAATACTTATTTTTTTAATTTTTTTATTTTTGTAATAAATATTAATTTTACTTTTTTTGATTTTTAAAAAACATTTTTTAGGATTTATAAAAGATATTTTATAATTATTTTTAATTACTTCTTCTGAAAATTTTTTACAAAAATATAAATTTTTAGAATTAGTTATTATTGTAATTAATATATTTTTATTATTTTTCTTCTTCATTATCTTCTGATCTTATACCAATTAATTTTAAAATTAATAAATATAAATTTATAAAATCTAAATATAATATTAATGCGCCTAATATAGAATATTTTCTAAATTGTTCGTCATGTTCACTTGTAATGTAATTACCAATTTCTTTTAATTTTTGTGTATCTCAAGCTATTAAAATAGAAAATGATAATATACCAAAGTATGATATTATTCATACCATATAGGAATTTTGTAAAAAAAAATTTATTGTGGTTGATATAATTATTCCTATTAATAGCATTAATGCTAGATTACTTATTTTAGTAAGATCTTGTCTAGTACTATATCCTCATATACTCATTATTCCAAACATTATACTAGTTGTTAAAAATGTTGTAGCAATTGATGTATACGTATATATCAAAAATATGCTAGATATAGATAATCCTGTTAAAATAGAGTAAAACATAAATAGTGTTATTGCTAAATTAGCTGATAGTCTATGAATCATATTAGAAAGTATAAATACTACTATTAATTGTACTATTAATATAGTAAATGAAAAAAATTTATTAAAAAATATCATTTCTAAAATAAAAGGCATTTTAGTAATATATCATGCAGTAAATGAAGTTAATAATAAACCACTTGACATTCATCCGTAGACATTATTTATGTAAGAATAAACGTTACTTATTGTACTACTATAGTGATAGTATGAATACTTTTTCATAATTAATTTTTTCCAATTTATAAATTAATATAAAATCAATTTATCATTTTTTTTCATGTTTTTTTAGTTATTTTTTTATTATATAATTTTTTTGGTGATAAATGATTATGTTGTTTTTTTTTATAAATAATTATTTTAATTTTATTATTTTTATTTAGATTAATTTTTTTTTTTATTTTTTTAACTATTTTAAATGTAATATCTTTATTTTTTTTTTTATATAATCCTAATACTGGAATATTTATTTTATCAATTATTTCTATAGGTTGTATAGGGTGTTTATAATTTCTAACATTTAATATGTTACCACATCATATTACTGACGTTTTAATATATTTTTCCTGAAAATATGAAAATAGTCAAGTTATTCTTCCTCCTCAACCGAATCCTGTTATAGCAATTTTATCAGTTTTATATTTTTTTTTTAATCATTTTATTACATTTTTTATATTATAAATAATTTCTTTATCTGATAAAAAATGTATTTTTTCTCCTAATCTATTAATATTTTCGTTAAAATTAATTTTTTCATTTTTATATAAAAATTTTGGTATTACGCATATATATCTATATTTAGATATTTTTTTACATATATTTTTAATTTTTCTATTAATTCTAAATATTTCTTCTATTATTATTATAATTTTTTTTTCAAATTTTATTTTTTTAGGTATATATAAATATATCGGTAACAAATCATTGTTTTTAATTTTTATTTTTTTTTTTTTAATATTTATTTTAATCATATTTAAAAAATTTTAATAATTAAAGATTATTTAATTTTTTTTTAAATGTTTTACTAATTTTAAATCTAAGTATTTTACGAGATAAAATAATTTTTTTTTCTTTATTTTTTGGGTTTATTCATATTTTTTTTTTATTTTTTTTAATATAAAATTTACCAAAATTTTTTATTTTAATATTTTTTTTTTTTTTAATATAAAAAATTATTTTTTTTAAAAAAGTTGTAATAATTACATTAATTTTTAGTTTACTTATTTTAATTTTTTTTTTTATATAATTAATTATATCATTTTTATTGTAATTCATTTCTAATCTTTAATTGATGCTAAAAATTTTTTTTTTAGCATTATTTTACATTCTTTAATTATTTTATTAATTTTATATTCATTTAATGTTTTACGATTATCTTGTATTTTAATTCTTAGAGTGATATTTTTTTTTTTTTTTTTTTCTAGTTCTTTATTTTTATAAATTTTTATAATATTAACATTTTTAATTCTGTTTTTATTAATTAGTAAACATTCTTTTATTATTTTAGTAATTCATATCTTATTAGAAATTATTAGTGTGATATCTCTTATGTTACTTTGGAATTTTGATATATTTTTAATTTTTTTATTTATTTTAACTAAAATATTTTTAATTTTTATTTCAAATAAAAATATTGGGTATTTAAGAGAATAATATTTTTGTATTTTTTTGTTTAACATTCCCATAAATCCTATATTTTTTTTTTTAAAAATAATTTTAATATTTTGTTTTTTATCTAATATTTGATTTTGTGATTTTTTTGTACAACATAAATTGTATTTATTGTTTTTTTTTAAAAAAAATTCTCAATCTCCTTTAATATCATAAAAATCAAATATATAATTCTTTTTTATAAATCAATTTTCTTTGTATTTATATCCAGATATAGCAGCTGCAAAATTATTTTCTTGTATTATTTTATTTTTTTTTTTTTTATAACATGTACCAATTTCAAATATTTTAATGTTTTTATTTTGTTTTTTATTATTTAAATATATATTTTTTATTAGTCCTGGTATTAATGATGTTCTCATTAATGTCATATCTTGAGATATAGGATTACATATTTTAATATATTTTTTTTTATTATTAAAAATATTCATTTCTTTATAGTTGGAAAAATGAAAATTAATTATTTCTTTATATCCTATATGCATAAAAATATTTTTAATTTTATTTATTTCTTTTGTATAAAAATCATCTTTATAAAAAATAAGTTTTGAATTTATTGGTTTATTATAAATTTTACTAAATTTATAATTTTTAATTATTTCTTCAATAAAATCTTCTTGAATTTTTAAATCGTTTCTTCATTTTGGAGGATTAATATATAAATATTTTTTTTTAATTATTAATTTACATTTTATTTTTTTTAAAAAATATATAATTATTTTTTTTTTAATATTTATACCTATTTTTTTGCTAACATTTTTATATATTAATTTAATATATATTTTTTTTTCTGTATTCTTTTTTATTTTTATTATATTACTTATTTTACCTCCACATAT
Organism: Candidatus Stammera capleta; assembly: GCA_015140255.1. Lineage (GTDB taxonomy): Bacteria > Pseudomonadota > Gammaproteobacteria > Enterobacterales > Enterobacteriaceae > Stammera > Stammera capleta_E. Next base: position 235,409 of record CP043993.1, read on the forward strand.
TTTTTTTATTATATAGGCACATTTTTCTAAAAAATAATTTTGTGTATATTGATCGTTATTATTTAAATATTTATTTTTAATATTCAAAACATTTTTTTTAATTTTTTTAATATATTTAATATTGTATAATGGAGAAATTAGTAGTATGTTCTTTGTTTTATTATTTATTTTAAATTTTTTAATGTTTTTTTTATCTAAAACAATTTTTTTTGTATCTTTAAAAAATTTTTTATTAATATATTTTTTAATTTTATCTAAATTTAAACAAATTATTTCTTGTCCTGATTCTATTAAAATATAGAATAGTATATCTATAATTTTATTATTGTATTTAATTTTTAGTTTTTTAAATCTTTTTTTGATTATATTGGGAGTTTTAAATTTATATAAATTAATTTTTTTTATTAATAGATATTTATAATTTTTTATTTTTTTTTTAAATATATTTGTATTAATAAAATAATTATTTTTAATTTTATTTTTTATTTTTTTTTTTATATATATATTTTTTTTAAATAAAATATTTAATTCTCTTGATAAACCATATGTATTATTACAATCAGGTCTATTATATGGTATATTAATTTCTAAATAGTTATATTTTTTAATTAATTTTATTTTTTTTTTTATATTTTTTTTATATAATATAAACAAAAAACTATTTTGTATTTTTATTTTATAATATTTAAATTTGATTTTTTTATTTATATATTTTTTTTTTATTAGTATATTTTTATTTTTTATATTTTCATTTAATTTTTTTATATATATAAAATTTTGATAATTATTTATTTTAATTTTTGATATGTTATTTATTTTTTTATAGTAATATACTTTTTTAATAATATAATATTTATTTATATTTAAAATATTATTATTTACTTCAAAACCATTTTTATTTAATATATTAATTATATTTTTAATATTTAAATGATTTTTATGATATTCTCTTATTCAATCTTCAAAAAATTTCATTATTTTATAATTTAAAATTGATTTAAAAATTTAATATTACTATTATATAGTAATCTTATATCGGATATATTATATTTAATCATTAATATTCTCTCAATACCTAATCCAAATGCTAATCCTGAATATTTTTTAGGGTTTATTTTAGAATTTACTAATATTTTTGGGTGTATTAATCCACAACCAAGAATTTCTAATCATTTATTATTATTTTTTTTTATAAAAACTTCATAAGAAGGTTCAGTAAAAGGAAAATAAGCTGGTACAAATTTTATTGTATTTTTTTTTTTAAAAAAATATTTAATAAATTCGTAAATAATATATTTTAAATTAGTAAAATTAATATTTTTATCAATTAAAAAACATTCTAATTGATGAAACATAGGAGTATGAGTTTTATCATAATCTCTTCTAAAAACACATCCTGAAGTAATAATTTTTATAGGTGGTTTAAAATATTTTAAACATCTTACTTGCATACACGAAGTTTGAGTTCTAAGTAATTTTTTATTATTAATTCAAAAAGTATCTTTTTTAGATCTTGATGGATGATATTTATGAATATTTAATGCATCAAAATTATAAAAAACATTTTCTATATTTTGTCCATATATATTTTTAAAACCAAGTTTTTTAAAAAAATTTTCTATTTTTATTACTACTTTAGTAATAGGGTGTAAAGTACCTTTTTTAAAAAATATTTTTCCTGGTAAAGATAAATCTATACTATTTTTTTTTTTTTTTTTAGTATATTTTTTTTTTAGATTATTAATTTTATTTATTATATAATATTTAATTTTATTAATTTTTTTACCAAATTTAGGTTTTAAATTTATTGATATATTTTTAATTAATTTAGTTAATTTTTTTATTTTACCTTTTTTACTTAAATATTTTAAATATAATTTGTCGATACATTTATTATTTTTTATCTTTTGAATTTCTAAATTAAATTTATAAATTATTTTTTTAAAATTAAGCATTTTAAAATTAAATTATTTTTTTTTAATTAATAACATTATTTTATTAAATAATATTGAGTTATTATTAATAATATCAGCTAATATTTTTCTATTTATTTTTAATGATATATTTTTTAATTTTTTAATAAATTTACTATAAGATAAACCATATTCTCTAACTTTAGCATTTATTTGTATTATTCATAACTTTCTAAAATTTCTTTTTTTTTGTTTTCTATCTCTATATGAATATTGTCCTGATTTTATAACTGCTTGGTATGCTGATCTATATGTTCTTGATCTTGAACTATAATATCCTTTTGATAATTTTAATATTTTTTTATGTCTTTTATGAGAAGTTTTTCCTCTTTTAACTCTTACCATTTTTATCCTTTATAAGTATGGAATACCTTTTATTAATATTTTTGTATTTATTTTATTTACTATTTTTTTTTTACGTAGATGTCTTTTTTTTTTTTTTTTTTTTTTAGTTAATATATGACGTAGATTAGCACGTTTAAATTTTAATTTTCCTGATGAATTTTTTTTTATTCTTTTTTTAATAGCATGTATTGTTTTTATTTTTAACATAATTATATTATTTATTTTTAGGATTTAAAATCATTATTATTTGTCTATTTTCAGTTTTTCTAGAAAAAAATATTAATTGAGATATTTTAGATAATTTTTCTTTTATTTTATTAAGCATATTAAAAGCAATATTTTTATGAATTATTTCTCTACCTTTAAATTTTATAATTATTCTAATTTTATTTCCTTTTTTTAATAAACGTTTAGTATTTTTAATTTTTATGTTAAAATCGTTTTTATTTGTAACAGGTCTAAATTTTATTTCTTTTATATTAATAGATTTATTTCTTTTAATTTTTTTTTTTTTTTTTATATAAAAATTTACCATAATTTAATATTTTACATATTGGAGGATTAGTATTTGGATTTATTTCTACTAAATCTAAATTTTTTTTTTTAGCTAAATTTATTGCTTTATTTATATCAAATATTTTAATTTCTTCTTTTTTATCTCCAATAATTTTTACTTTTAAAGATTTTATTTCATAGTTAATTCTATGTATTTTTTTATTTTTTTTTTTTATATTAATTTTAATAATTTACTCCTTCAATATTTGTTTTTTTTTTAATTTTTTTAATTAAATTATTAATATTTGTTTTGAAAAATTTATTATTTAAAGTTTTTCTTACATTAATAGTATTAGAAAGAACTTCTTTATCGCCGCATACTATCATGTAGGGTATCTTTTGTAAAGTATGTTTTCTAATTTTATAATTTATTTTTTTATTTTCAAAATCACTTATTGATCTAATATTATTTTTATTTAATATATGCAATATATTTTTACAATATTCTTTATGTTTTTTAGAAATACTCATTATTACTATTTGTATAGGAGTTAACCATATAGGTAATCATCCATTATTTTGTTCTAGTAATATACCTATAAATCTTTCTAATGATCCTAATATAGCTCTATGTATAATTATAATTTTTTTTCTAATATTTTTTTTATTTAAATAATTAATATTTAATTTTTCTGATAAATAAAAATCTAATTGTATAGTTCCACATTGTCATTCTTTATTATAGGAATCTTTAAGTGTGAATTCTATTTTAGGACCATAGAAAGCTCCTTCTCCTTTTTTAATTTTAAATTTTATTTTTTTTTTTTTTAATATTTTTATTAATTTATTTTCTGATTTTTTTCATATTTTTTTATTACCTAAATATTTTTTAGGTCTTGTTGATATATATATTTTAATATTTTTTAATTTTAAAAATTTATATATTTCTTGTATTATTTCAATACATTCAGATATTTCTTTTTTAATTTGTTTTTGAGAACAAAATATATGTGCATCATCTTGAGTAAATGATCTAGTTCTCATTAATCCATATAAAGATCCAGAATATTCGTTTCTATGACATATACCAAATTCTGCTATTTTAATAGGTAAATTTTTATATGACCTTATTTTTTGTTTATATATTTCTATGTGTCCTAAACAATTCATTGGTTTAATACATAATTTTTTTTTTTCAGATTTTGTAGTAAATATAAATTTATTGAAATAATTTCAATGTCCACTATTTTTTCACATATTTTTATTAATTAAATATGCACTTTGTACTTCAATATAATTATATTTACGAATTTTTTTTCTTAATAATTTTTTAATATTTTTCAGGATTATAAATCCTTTATAATTTCAAAATATCATTCCTGGAGTTTCTTTATTTATGTGATAAAAATTAATTTTTTTATTTATAATTCTATGGTCATTAATATTATATTTATTTTCTTCTGTTTTTTTTTTTTTAATTTTTATACATATTTTTAATATATATTGTTTTTTTATTTTTATATTAAATAAATTTATATTATTATATTTACTAAAATATTTTTTTATGAAATTTAGGTTCAATAATTTTTTTTTTTGATTTTTTTTATTTATTTTAATAAAATTATTTTTTTGTATATCTTTTTTAGATATTATATTTTTATCTATATTTATTTTTATATATTTATATATATTTTTTTTAATTTTTAATAGTATTTTTGTAGATATTTTTTTTTTATATTTTATATAAAAAAATAAATTATTATTTTTAATTTTTAATTTTATTAAACTAAAAATTTTTAATATTTTTTTAAGAGATTTAACTATTAAATATTGAAATATTTTATTAAGAATTTTTTTACCTAAAAAAGAATTAATTTTTATTAAATTTAATTTTATATTTTTTTTAATTATATAATTTAAATTAACTATTTTTTTATTTATATAACCTGCTATATATTTATTGTTTTTTTTTTTTTTTTTTATAAATTCTAATATAGAAATATTTTTTTTAAATGAATATATTTTTCTTAAATATTTTATTTTAACCATATTAAATCCTTATATTATAATTATATAATTATTATATAATAATAAGTGTTTCTTTATTAATTTTTATTAATGTATATATTTATTATTTATTTTGGTATATTTTGTGAATCGTAGAAATCATTTATTTTTTTCTATTTTATTTATATTTTTTTTTATAAAAATATTTAATATCTTATATTATATAGATTTATGACATTTAATTTTTTTTAGTTTAATATCTTGTTTATTACCAGATATAGATCATAAAAAATCCTTTTTAAGGAATAATTTTTTTTTTTTGTCTTGATTTATTTTTTTTAGTCATAGAAAAATTACTCATAGTTTATTTTTATTAGTTATTCTATTTTTAATTTTATTTTATTTAAATTATTTAAATATTAATTTAAATTTAGATATTATAACTGGTACAATAATAGGTTATTTAAGTCATATTATAGCTGATATGTTTACATTTAGAGGAATATATTTTTTTTGACCTTTAAATATTAAAGTTAGATTTCCTTTATGATTTATTTTTTATAATAAAGTATTTATATATATTTTTTGTATTTTATTTTTTTTTTTATTATTATTTTTTTAAAAATTTATATGTTTATATTATATCAATCAAATGATTTAGAAGTATTACAACATGTAATGTTGTATAAATTTAAAAAAATAAAAAAACAAAGTTATACAATATTAGTATCTGATCATAATTCTTCTTTATTTTTAAAAATGTTTTTATCTAAAAAATTAGGTATTTGTGCTAATTTTAATTTTATATTACCGGCAAAATTTATATGAAATATTTATAAAAAAATTATTCCTGAAATATCTGATAATTATTTATTTAAAAGGAATAATCTAATATTTGTAATTATGAATTTATTACCTAAATTATTAAATTTAAAAGAATTTTTTATATTAAAAAAATATTTATCAAATAATTTAGATAATATAAAATTATATGATTTATCTTATAAAATTGCAGATATTTACGATAAATATTTAATGTATAGAGTAGATTGATTATATAAATGAGAAAATTATGAATTAGTAGATAATTTAAGAAATAATATTCATCAATTATGACAATCAATTTTGTGAAGAGAAATAATTTTTTTCTATAATAAAAAATTTAATTATATTTGAAATAGATGTAAAATTTATTATAATTTTTTAGATTTAATAAATAAAAATAATTTATTTTTTCTTAAAAAAAATTTATCTGAATTATTTATATTTAATATTTCTTATTTACCTCCAATATATTTAAATACTATTTATTTATTATCTAAATATATTAATGTAAATTATTTTATAATTAATCCTAGTTCTAAATATTGATATGATAATTTTATCTTTAATAAAAATATTTTAAATATTAATAATTTATATAATATAGATTCTTCTTTATATAAATTAAATCCTTTAATAATTAATAATTGTGAGTTTTTTTTTGAATATTTGTCTTTAATTAAAAATTTTGATATCTATGAAATAGATTGTTTTGTTGAATTTAATAATAAAAATTTATTAAATATCATTAAAAATGATATTTTAAATTTTAAAAATTCTTTTATTTCAAATAAAATTTCAATTAAGAAAAATAATTCAAATAGTTCTTTAACTATTAATACTTCTAATAATTATATTAATGAATTACTAAAATTAAAAAAATTTTTATTTTACTTGATAAAAAATAAGAAATATTACGTTAATGATATATTAGTATTAGTTACTAATATAGATATATATTACTCATATATACACACAATTTTTTCTGAGAAAAAATGTAAAAAATATTTACCTTATTATATAATGAATAAAAATTTAATTTTTGATAATAAAATATTAGATTTATTTATAAATTTATTTAATATATCAAATACTAAATTTACATTTAGTAAAATTTTATATTTTTTAAAAAATGATGTTTTTTTAAAAAAATTTAATATTAGTAAAAATGAGTTTGATATTATTTCGAATATCATTAAAAACGATGGTATATGTAATGATATAAATAATTTTTTAATTAATGATAAATTATGTGAATTTAATTATTCAATTTTATTAGATAGTATTAAACGTATATTATTAGGTTATGCTATTAATGATAAATATTGTTTTTGAAATAATATAGCTCCTTATTCTTTAATAGATAATAATTATTATCATAAATTAATAGGTAAATTAGCTGATTTTATATTTAAAATTATTTATTGAAGAAAAATTTTAAATAAAAAATATTTTTTAAATTCATGAATTGATATTTCTAGAAAATTTATAAATGTTTTTTTTTTAAAAAATATTGTAAGAAAAAATTTTTTCTTAAAAAGAAAAGTATGATTTAATTTTTATGAAAATTGTAAATTATTTTATTTAAAAAAAAAAATTGAAATAAATTTGTTTATTAAAATTTTTATTAATTTTATTAATAAAAAAAAATATAAATTATATTCTTTAAATCATATTAATTTTTCTTCTTTAATAACTTTGCATAATATACCTTTTAAAGTAATTTGTTTTTTAGGTATGAATGATAATGTTTATCCAAATAAAGTAGTAAATTATAATTTTGATTTAATTCATTTTAATCCTAGATTAGGTGATAAAAATAAATTAAATTATGACAAATATGTTTTTATTAAATTTTTATTATCAGCTCAAAAAAAAATATATATAAGTTATTTAAATTATTCTTCTTTAAAAAATAATAAATTATTTCCTTCTATTTTAGTTAATAATTTAATTAATTATTTAAATAAAAAAAAATATTTAAAATTTAATTATAAAAATAATTATATGAAATTTAATTTTTTAATTAAAAAAATTAATTATATAAAAAAAAAAAAATTTAATTTTTTAATTAAATTTAAGAAAAAAAAAAAAATATTTCTTCATAAATTTTATTCTTTTTTATCACATCCAATTAGATATTATATGATTTATTTTTTTAAAGTTAATTATTTTTCGTTTAATACTACAGATTATTATAGTAATTTTTTTCAATTAAATATGAAAAAGTTTTATTCTTGTAGATTAGATTTAATAAATATTTATTTAAAAAATAATGCTGTAAATGATAGTATAATGTTTTATTTACAAACTTTAAATTTATTTCCTATTAATTCTTTTGGAAAAATTATATGAGACAAAGAAAAAAAAAATATTTATTTTTTATTTAAAAAAATAGAAAAAATTTTTCCTAATATTAAAAAATATAATTTTTTTTGTAAAATATATGATTTTGTGTTATATGGTACTATTAATATATGTAGTAATTATGGAGTTGTAAAATGATTACCTAAAAATATTAATTTAATAGATGCTTTAATTTTTTGAATAGAACATTTAATATATTGTTATTTAGGAGGTAAAAATCAAAGTATATTATATGGTTACAATGGTTCATGAAGTTTTTTATATGTAAATAAAAATTTATCTGAAAAATTTTTATATAAATATATAATATATTATTATTATTTTAATAATAAAAATATATTTTTTTTACCTAAATCTAGTAATGTTTGAATTTTAAATGCTTATCATTTAAAAAATAAAAAAATTTTAAATAGTTTTTGATGTGAAAAGGCTAAAAATAAGTTATTAAATACATTATATGGTAATTATTTTATTAGTGGAGAATTATATGATATATATATATTAAATTACTTAAAAAAATTTAATCTTAAAATTAGTTTAGATTTTATAATTTATAAATCTGAACAATGATTATATGATATGTTTAGTTATTTAATTTTTGATATTTAGTATTATGTATATAGAAAATAATTTTTTAAATATATATTTAGGTAGAAGTAATTTAATTGAATCATCTGCTGGTACTGGTAAAACTAATTTAATATCACTATTATATTTACGTTTATTATTTGGTATAAATATAGAAAAAAATTTTTTTAATCTATCATTGAATAATATTTTAATTGTTACTTTTACAGATGTAGCTACTTTAGAAATTAAAATTAGGATATTAAATAATATTAGAGATCTACGTTTATCTTGTATTAAAAAATATCCTATTAATAATATTATAAAAGATTTTTATATATTTATTAAAGATATTCCTAATATAGTAAATTTATTAGTTAAATATGAATCTATTATAGATAATATTTCTATTTTTACTATACACAGTTTTTGTAAAAGAATTATTTTTACTAATTTTATTGAATCTAAAATAAATTATAATAGTATTATTATAGATAATGAAAATAATTTACTTTACAGAATAGTTATTATATTTTGACGTAAATTTTTTGGTCCTTTACATATTAATTTAATTAAAATTATTTCTAGTTATTGATTAAATCCAATAAATTTATTTAAATTTTTACTACCTATATGAAATTTAATGTTTTTTAATTTTAATATTAAAAATAAATATTTATCTATAGAAGATTGTTATAATAAAATAATATTATTTATTGATAATTTTAAAAAATTATGATTATTAAATTATGAAAATATTTATGATTTTTTAATTTCTAAAAATAAAATTTTAAATTTATTAAAATTAAAAGATTTATTTATAGAAATTAATATTTGATGTAAAAATAAAACTATAGATTTTTATGTACCCTATAATTTAAAAAAAATAGGTTTTATAAATTTATATAAAATATCTAATAAAATAAATTTTTTAAATTTTTATGATATATTTGTATATATAGATAAAATTTTTTTTAAAATAAAAGATTTAAAATTTTTTATTATTTTTTTATGTATTAAATATATTAAAAAGAAAATTTTAAAAATAAAAAAAAAAAAATTGTATTTAAGTTTTAATGATTTAATTTTTAAATTAAATAAAATTATAATTAATGATCATAATAAAGTGTTAGTTAATTGAATAAGAAATAATTTTCCTATATTATTAATCGATGAGTTTCAAGACACAGATTTTTTACAATATAATATATTTCGTAAAATATATATAAATCAACGTTTAAAATTAAATACTAAATTAATATTAATAGGTGATCCTAAACAATCAATTTATACATTTAGAGGTGCTAATATATTTAATTATATTAAATCTAAAAAAAACATAGATTTTTTATATACTTTAAATACTAATTGACGTTCTTCAATTAATTTTGTAAAAAGTATTAATTATTTATTTAAAAGAATTAATAATCCTTTTATATTTAAGGATATAAAATATTTAAATACAAATTTTTCTTTAAAAAATAATTTTTATTTAATTAAAAATAATAATATATGTCCTTCTATAAATTTTTATGTTTTAAATAATTTAGATAAAAGAAAATGGAGAGAGAATTTAGCTACAGTATGTGCTATTAAAATTTCTCAATTATTAGATTATAATAATAATTTTTTTATATTTAACAAAAAAAGTAAAAGATCTATTTTACCTTCTGATATAGCTATTTTAGTTCATACTAATTATGAAATTAAATTAATTTTTAATATTTTTAAAAAATTTAATTTACCTATTAATACTTATCTAGAAAAAAGTAATATATTTCATACTCATGAAGCTAAAGAAATATTTTTTTTATTAAAATCTATATTAAATCCTGAATCTGTTACTTTATTAAGCAGTGCTTTATCTACTTCTTTTTTTAATTTAGATCTTATTTATATTAAAAATATCATAAATAATGAATTTCTTTTAAATAAATGAATAAATAATTTTTATTTTTATAAAAATATTTGAGATAAAGATGGTATATCAGTAATGATGAATAGTATATTAAAAGTTAATAAAAATAATGTTTTTTTTTTAGAAAAAAATAAATTTTGATTAAATAATATACTTCATATAACTGAAATTTTAGAAAAGAAAAGTTATAGTTTTAAAAATAATTTTTTATTAATTTATTGATTAAATGATAATATTTCAGATGTAAACAAAGAAAAAAAAGATTTTTATATTAGATCTTTAAATAAAAATAATGGTATAAAAATTTCTACTATACATAAATCTAAAGGTTTACAATATAATATTGTATGATTACCTTTTATAATAAATTTTAAAGTTAATAATTTTTATTTTATATATCATAATAGAAAAAATTTTAGATTAAATATAGATTTATATAAATTACGTAAAAATTTATTTTTTGTTAATGAAGAAATTTATTCTGAAGAAATGCGTTTATTTTATGTAGCTATTACTAGATCAATATATCAATGCAATATTTTTTTGTATGAATTATTGAATAATAAAAATAAAAAATTTTGTTTTACATGTTTAGGTAGATTATTAAGTAATGATAGTAATTATAATTTTAGTAAAATTAATAAAATTATTAATAATAATATAAATTATAAACATATATATTTTAATTTTTTAGATTATATGTATTTGAAAGATAAAAAATTTATTTTTTTAAAAAATAATAATATTAAAAAAAAAACTAAAAAATATAAATATTATATAAATAAAAAATATATATTAAATTTTTCAAAAATAATTTCTTTAAAATTTAAAAGGAAAAAAAAATTAAATATTGATAATTTATTTTTAATAAATAATAAAAAAAGTTTACCAAAAGGTAAAAAGGTAGGTAATTTTTTTCATAAGATATTAGAAAAAATTAATTTTTTAGATTTATTGGATAATAGTAATATTTTATATTATATGTTAAAATTTAGTATTTCTAAAAAATGATTTTTTTGTATTAAAAGAATTTTATTTAATTTTTTAAATGTTAATTTATTAAATAATTCTATTAATATTTTAAATAAAAAAATTGTTTATTTTAAAGAATTTGATTTTTTTTTACCTATAGTAAATTTATTAAATTTACGTAAATTTATTAATATAATTAATAAATATAGTTTTGTACCTAAAATATATAAAAATATTGATTTTAATATAGATAGTATAAAAGGTTTTTTAAATGGTATTATTGATTTACTATTTATTTATAAAAATAAATATTTTATAATTGATTATAAATCTAATTGATTAGGTAATAGTTATATTAACTATAGTAATAAATGTTTATATAAAACTATTTATTTATATCGTTATGATCTACAATATCTATTGTATGCAATAGCTTTACATAATTATTTAAAATTAAATATTAAAGACTATAATTATAATATTAATTTTGGAGGTATATATTATATATTTTTACGTGGATTATTTTTAGATAATAAAAATAATTCAGTTACTGGTATATTTTATACCAAACCTAATTTTTTATTAATTAAAAAGTTAAATTATTTTTTTAAAATTAAAGTATAATGTGCAATGAAATTAATTTATTTATATATAAATGTTTAGAAAGAAAAGAAATTAATTTAATAGATGTTTATTTTTCTCAGATATTTAAGTTTGGTAATTTTAAATCTGATGTAGTAGTTTTGTTTACTATGTTGATTAGTTTATCTAGTAGATTAGGTAATACTTGTTTACCTATATGTAGATTACTATATGAAAATATATTTTCTAAATATATATTAGATTTTTTAAAATATTTTTTTAGTAGATATATATCTATTAGTAATTGTATAGAAATATTATTTGAATTTAATGTTTTGAGTAAATATTACTATTATAATAAGACTCCTTTAATTTTATATAATAATTGTATTTATTTATATAAATTTTGAGTATATGAAGAATTTATTGTTAATTTTATTAATTTAAATTTTTTTAAAAAAAAAAATTTTAATATAGATAAATTGTTTTTGTTTAAATTTTTAAGTAAATTTTATTTAGATATATATCAGAAAATTTCTGTTTTAAATGTTATTTTAAATAAAATTTCTTTTATTTCTGGTGGACCTGGTACAGGTAAAACAACTTTAATATCAAAAATAATTTTAATTTTATATGAAATATTTAAATTCAAATATAGTAATTGTATAAAAATTATTTCTTATACAGGTAAATCTGCTTCTAATATTACTTATTCTTTAAAAAAAAATTATGATATTTTAAATGTTAGTTATTCTTTAAAAAAAAAATTACCTTATAAAGCTACTACTATACATAAATTTTTAGGTTTTAACTATAATAAAAATATTTTTATAAATGATAATACTAATACTAGTATTTTAATTATAGATGAAGCATCTATGATTGATATATCTTTAATGTATTATTTATTATCTTCATTAAAATATATTAAAAAAATTATATTTTTAGGTGATAGTAATCAAATAAGTTCTATAGATTCAAGTTCATTATTTAATGAAATTTGTAATTTTTATATTAATAATTTTAAAATTAGAAATAAAATTCTTAAGAGAATATTTTTAAATATTTTAAATTTTAAAAAAAAGTATTATATATATTTATCTTATATTAGTAATATAAGTTTTTTAAGTAAAAATTATCGTTTTAAAAAAAATATTTATTTATATAAGTTTATTAATTTCGTAAAATTAGGATATATAAAATATATAGATAAATTTTTATATAAAAATAATTTTAAAAATAATTTTAATTTTTATGATTCTGAAAAATATAATTTTAATTTTTTATTAAATTTTTGTGTAAAAAATTATATGAAATATATTAATTTTATTAGATTTGAATTTAATTTAAATAAAATATGAAATATATTTAATAAATTTCAAATTATTTCTGTTTTAAAAAAAACTTTTTATGGTGTTAATTTTTTAAATAAATATTTAAATAATTATTTTTTAAGTAATAATTTAGTTAAAAATATATTATATATTTCCAATTTAGATTGTTATCATTATTTAGGTGAACCTATAATTATTACTAAAAATAATAATGATTTGAAATTATTTAATGGAGATATAGGTTTTTTTATTTTTAAAAAAAATAAGTTTAAATTGATGTTTTTAGATTATAATAAAAATAATAGATTTATAAATTACTTAAATTTAACTGATTGAAAAAATAACTGAGTAATAACTGTTCATAAATCACAAGGTTCTGAATTTAAACATATATTATTAGTATTACCAAATTATTTTTCTACTCTTTTAAATAGAGAATTAATTTATACAGCTATAACTCGTGCTAAAAGTAAAATTACTATTTATGCTAATAAAAATATTTTTTTGTCTAGTATAAATAAAAAAAAAAATGTTTTTACTAATGTATTAAATAAATTATTAATTTAATATTTAAAATTTATGAATTATATACAATATATAAATTTGTTAATAAAATTATTAATATTAATTAATCCTATAGGGTTAATTCCTATTTATCTATCTTGTATAGATAAAATAAATAAAAATGAAAGAAAGAAATTTAATATTTATATTAATTTAATAATGTTTTTTATCCTAATAATTATGTTTTTATTAGGAAATAAATTTTTAAATTTTTTTGATTTAAATATTAATGTATTACAAATAACAGGTGGTTTATTAATTTCTTTAAGTTCTTTTAATATAATTAATGATTATTCAGATATTAAAGAAAAAAGTAGTTCTCAAAAAAAAATTAATTTTATAAAATTACTTACTCCTATATCATTTCCTTTAATGGCTGGACCTAGTTCTATTACAATGTTAATTTCTTATGGTAGTAATTATTGTAATAATTTTTTAGAATATTTTTTTTCTATTTTTTTTATTGCTGTATTTAGTTTTTTTTGTTGATTTTTTTTTGAATTAATTTTGATTTTAAGAAATTATATTTCTGATTTTATTGTTATTTTTTTAAATAAAATATTTTCTATTATTTTATTAACTTATGGAATACAAATAATTTTATTAAATATAAAAAAATTTATTTAAATTTAATTATTAATTCTTTTTATAATATATCAAGATATTATATTAAAATTAATTCAATTTATATTAATATTTTTTTTAATATTTATGTCATATTTTTTAATTAATTTTAAAATATTTAAAAAATTTTTTTTATTAAATTTATTAACATTTTTTATAATAAATTTAAATAAGATATTTAAAATAATTAGTTTATTTAAATTATTTTTTTGTATTTTTTTTAGTATATATATATTTTTATATATGTTTTTTTTTTTAATTGATTTTATTCATAATTTTATTATTTTATTATTTTCATATTTATTTTTTGTAATTTCATATTCTATTTCTTTTTTTTTTTGTTTACATTTTATTAATTTTACAAAATTATATTTTTTAAATTTATTTATTTCTTTTTTAAGTAAGAAATTTGTAAATTCTATAATAAATATTATAAATATATTTGTTGTTTTTTTTATATAGAATTTGTGTATTATATTTTTAATAATCAATTTATTTAAATTATTAATTTTTTCTATAATATTTAATATTATAATTCTTTTTTTGTAAAAAAAATTTTGAAAAAATATTTTTTCGTATATATATTTAAAATTTAAATTTTTATCTACTATTAAGTTTATAATTATAATTTTATTATATTTTTTTTGAATTTTTTTTTTTATATATTTTTTATATTTATTTTTTTTAATTATATTATTTCCATATATATAAAAAATATTCTTTATTTTTTTTTTTTTCATTTATTTATTAATTACAAAATTTATGATTTTGTTTTTTATATATATAATTTTATGTATATTTTTTTTATTTGGTATAAATTTATCAATTATTTTATTTTTATATATGTATTTAATTATTTTATTTTTATCTCAATTATTATATGCAAAGAATTTTTTTTTTATTTTTCCATTTATTTGTATTGGTATTTGAATTTTTGTTTTCATATTAAAATATTTCTTATTTATTTTTGGTCATGTACTATTATCAATAGTATTTTTATTACCAATTTTATTTCATAAATAGAAACTAATATGAGGAGCAAAAGGATAAATTAGTGTTAAATTAATATTTATACATTTTTTTTTTAATATATAATCATTTTTATTTATTATTTTAAATTTTTCTATAATTTTAGTTAGTTGCATTATTAAAGTTATTATTACATTAAAATTATTTTTTGTATTTATATTTTTATTTATACTATATATAGTTTTATTTAATATAAAATTCATTCTATTTTGTTTTTTAGTATTAATAACATTATTTTTATATTTTTTTATATTTTTTGTTTTAAATTTAAATATTAGTTTTCACAAACGATTTAAAAATCTGTAACATCCAATAATATTTTTTTTTTCTCATTTTAAATTTTTATCTATTGGAGATGCAAATATTATAAACATTCTTAAAGAATCAGCACCATATTTTTTAATTATTTTAGTAGGATCAACACCATTATTTTTTGATTTTGACATTTTATGTTTTCCTACATAATTTAAAATAATATTTTTATCTTTTAGCAAATAAATTGTTTCATTATTTATTTTTTTTTTTTCTACTTTATTAAAGTTTATTCATTTTTTTTTATTATTTTTATCTAAGTAATAATATGTATCTGATAGTACTGTACCTTGACAAATTAATTTTTTAACTGGTTCATCTGATTTTACAAATTTAATTTTTTTAAAAAATTTATGCATAAATCTAAAATAAATTAAATGCATAGTAGCATGTTCTATACCTCCTATATATGTGTCTATAGGTAATCAATAATCTGCTTTTTTAATATTAAATATACCTAAATTGTATCTAGGTGATATATATCTTAAATAATATCAAGATGATTCTATAAATGTATCTAATGTATCTGTTTCTCTTTTAATTATTTGATTTTTTTTTTTATAAGTATTTCATAATTTATTTTTTTTTAAAAAATTAGTTGAAAATTTTTTATTTTTTAATTTAGGTAACTTTATTGGTATATTTTTTTTACTAATAATTTTATATGAATTATTAATATATTTTATTGGTATAGGTACACCTCAATATCTTTGTCTAGAAATAACTCAATCTTGTAATTTAAAATTTATTTTTTTTTTAATAATTTTTTTTTTGAATAATTTTTTTTTTATATTTTTATAATGAAATATTTTTTCATTATTATAATTTATGTTATATTTTTTTAAAAATAAATTATGTTTTTTATTTTTTTCATTTCCTATAAATATAGATTTAGTATTATATATTTCTTCTGTAAAATTTGTTACTCAAATGAAAATTTTTTTATTATTGAAAGGATTTATAGTAAATAGTTTAGTATTAATACCGATTAATTTTTTACTTTTATTAATTTTATATTTTATTTTTTTATATAGCTTATTATTTTTTTTTTTTATTATTTGAATTATTCTATGATAGAAAGATATTGATATACATACTGAATTTTTTATATATTTAGTTTTTTTAGTAAAAATTTTAATTTTTTTTTTAATTGATTCAATATATAAATTTATTTCTATACCTTTACATTTTCCAATTCATTTTTTTTGTATATTTATAACTTTTTTAGGTCAATTTTTTAATTTATTTAAATCATTTAAAAGTTTATTAGCATATTTTGTTATTTTTATATATCATTGTGAAATATTTTTATGTTTTATAATTGTGTCACATCTTCAACATTTATTTGATATAACTTGTTCATTAGCTAATACAGTTTTATCTTTTGGGCATCAATTTACAACACTTTTTTTTTTATATATTAATTTTTTTTTAAATAATTTTATGAATAATCATTGTTCTCATTTATAATAACTGGGTTTACAAGTATTAATTTCTCTATCTCAATCATAACTTATTCCTAACATTAATAATTGTTTTTTCATATATTTAATATTATTAATAGTTCAAATATATGGTGTTGATTTATTTTTTATTGCTGCATTTTCAGCTGGTAATCCAAAAGCATCCCATCCTATTGGATGTAGAACATTTTTTTTTTTCAATCTTTGATATCTAGCTATTATATCTCCTATAGTATAATTTCTAACGTGACCCATATGTAATTTACCTGAAGGATAAGGTAACATACATAAACAATAATATTTTTTAAGTTTTTTATTAATTTTAGATTTAAAAGTTTTATTTTTTATTCAATTTTTTTGAATTTTTTTTTCTATTTTATTAGGATTATATTTTTTCATTTTTATATACTATTTTTTTTTGGAAAATTTATATATTTTTTTTTTATTTTTTTTTTTTTCTGTTTAAAAAAATATTTTTATTATTTTTAATATTTTCTTTACATTTATAATCTACTCTTTCTTTATATATATTATTTTTAATTCAATTTATAAATTTATTTATATTTTTATAAAATTTTTGTTTAATATTTACTAAAATATTCATTTCTTTTATTTTTTTTTTAGTTATAAAATTATTATTATTATTATTTTCATTGCTTATTTTTTTTTTTTTGCATTTTTTTTTTTTTTTTTCTTTAATTACATGTTTAATATTATTTCTTTTAATTCTAATTATAGAATAATTAGGTGTTTCAATTTTTTGATTAGGTATTATAATAATTTTTATTTTTTTTTTTTGTTTTTTTTCTATTTTATATAAATGATTTCTTTTTTTATTTAACAAATATGATGCTATTTTAATAGGTACTATAGCATGTATTTTCTTAGTATTTTCTTTAAAAGATTCTTCTTCTATTATTCTTAATATTGATAATGATAATGATTCATTATCTCTTATATTACCTGATCCGTTACATCTTGGACATATATAATGACTAGATTCTTTTAAAGATGTATTTAATCTTTGTCTAGACATTTCTAATAAACCAAATTTAGATATATATCCTATTTGGGTTTTAGCTCTATCTTCTTTAATTATATTTTTTAATTTATTTTCTACTTTTTTTTGATTTTTCGGTGTAGACATATCTATAAAATCTATAACTATTAATCCTCCTAAATCTCTTAATCTTAGTTGTTTAACTATTTCTTCTGTTGCTTCTAAATTTGTATTCAATGCTGTATTTTCTATATCTTTATTTTTAGTAGATTTAAATGAATTTACATCTATTGAAACTAGTGCTTCTGTTATATCAATAGTTATTGATCCACCTGAAGGTAATCTTAGTTTTCTCTCAAAAGCAGATTGTATTTGTGTTTCTATTTGAAAATATATAAATAATGGTTTTTTTTTATTATAAAATTTAATTTTTTTTATAAAATCTTTTTTTCCTAATTCATGCATTTTATTTATAGCTGATTCATATATTTTATAATTATCTATAATAATTTCATTTATATCATTATATAAATAATCTCTGAATATACGAGTAAAAATATTATTTTCTTGGCATATTAAATACGGTGCATTTTTTCTTTTAGATTTTTTTTTTATATATTCTCAATGTTTTAATTTCAAATCTATATCTGATTTTAATGTTTCTAAAGATTTATTTATTCCTGATGTTCTTATTATTAAACCCATATTAGGAGGTAAATTTATTTTTTTTAATTTTAATTTTATTTTGTCTCTTTCTTTTCCTTCTATTCTACGAGATATTCCAATAGATTTAGGATTATCAGGTAATAATACTAAATTATTTCCTACTAAACTAATAAATGTAGTTAAAGCTGCTCCTTTATTTTCTCTTTCATCTTTACATATTTGTACTATTAGTTCTTTTCCTTCATATAAATCATTTTTAATATTTTTTTCTTTTTTATTAAAATATTTTTTTGAAATTTCTTTAATTGGTAAAAATCCATTTTTTTTTGACCCGTAATCTATAAATACAGCTTCTAAACTAGGTTCTATTCTAATTATTTTACCTTTATATATATTTAATTTTTTTTTTTTATATTTAGTATTTTCTATATTAAGATCATATAATTTTTGTCCATCAACTAAAGCTATACGTAATTCTTCTTTTTGTGTTGCATTTATTAACATTCTTTTCATTTTACTTCTCAAATTTATTTTTATAAGTATTTTATTAATTTTTATATTAATTTAATTTAAATATCTATTATTACATAAATTTTTTTATATATTTGTATATGTTTATTATTTTGTTTTAAATTATTTATAATATTAGAATGATAAAAAAATTTTTTTTGAGTTTTATAACTGCTGATGTAAATTCTTTAAATCAAAGAATTGATAATTTTTTGTTTAAAAAGATAAAATGTTTATCTAGAAATAAAATTTATTCTTTATTACGTAAAGGTAATATAAGAATTAATAAAAAACGTGTTTTACCTAAATATAAATTAAAAATTGGTGATATTATTCGTATTCCTTTAGTAGATTTAGATAATTATAATAAATATATATATATAAGTAAAAGAAATATTTTGAAATTTAAGAATAGTATTATATATGAAGATAATTTTATATTAGTTTTAAATAAACCTTATGGTATAGCTGTACATAGTGGTACTGGTTTAAATATTAATGTTATTGATATATTAAGATATGGAATATATAATCATAAATATTTAGAATTAATACATCGTATAGATAAAAATTCTTCAGGAATATTATTATTAGCTAAAAATAGAGAAGTTTTATGTAAATTACAAAATAATTTTAAATATAATAAAATAATAAAAAAATATTTTATTTTAGTACATGGATTTTGACCTAAAAATATTAAAATAATAAAGAAAAGTATATATAATAAAAAAGATAAAAAAAAAAATTCTAAAACTAAATTTAAAATTTTAAAATATATTAATAATTATACTTTATTATCTGTTCAGACATTAACAGGTCGTAATCATCAAATTAGATTACATACTAGTTATACTGGTTTTCCTATTGTATTTGATAATATTTATGGTAATAAAGAATTAGATAAATTACTTTTTGATAAAGTTAAAATTAATAGGTTATTTTTACATGCTTATTATATAAGTTATATACATCCTATTTTTAATATAAGAAATAAATTTATTATAAATTTAGATAAAAAATTAAATTTAATTTTAAAAAAAATTAACAAATTAAATTATTAATTTGGAGTATATTTATGGCAGTACAAAAAAGTAAAAAAAGTAGATCTAAAAGAGGTCATCGTAGATCACATAAAGGTTTAAAATTACCTAATTTATATTTTAATAAAGAGATAGGTAAATTTCATTTATATCATCATATTATAGATTTAAAAAAAAATAAATAAATATTATTTATAATTATTATTTAATTAATTAAGTTAATTTTAAAATAATGTATAATATCAATAAGTTTAATTTAAATTTTAGAGGTTAAAAGAATTATTGAATATGTCTAGTCTAGAGGAACGTATTAAGGAAATTATTAGTGATCAATTAGGTGTTAAAATAGATGAGGTAGAAAATAATAAATTTTTTATTAATGATTTAGGAGCAGATTCTTTAGATATTATAGAATTAATTATGGCTTTAGAAGAAGAATTTAATATTGAAATTTCAGATGAATTAGCAGAAAAAATAGATACTGTTCAGTCATGTATTGACTGTGTTAAATCATTAAAAAAAACAATTATTTAGTTTAAATTAATTAAATTAATTTAAATTTTTATTCTTAATAAGAATAGTATAGATATATAAATAATACTACTAGTAGTAGCTGTAAATAGTAATTTCATTAATCTAAATTTAATGTTTAGGTTAATGAAATTTTCTAGTAAACTTTTAGATAGAAAATTTAAATATAACGAAATTATTATACTAGATAATAGTATTTTAAATATAAATAATTTTCAATTATATTTTTTATCTAATATTTTTTTCTTTTTTATTTGCATATATAATATAATAGAATTTATATATGAAGATATACTTATTGATAGTGCTAATCCTGCATGTTTAAATATTTTTATAGTAAATATATTCATTAATTGGGTAATTATTAAATTAAATATTGCTATTTTAATAGGTGTTTTAATATTATATTGAGAATAAAAACATGGTGTTAATATTTTTATAAATATTAATCCTGTTAATCCTAATGAATATGTAGTTAATATTTTTGAAGTCATTTCAACATCTGTAAAATTAAATTTACCATATCTAAATAAAGTTATTACTATGTGTTTAGATAAAAATATTAAAAATATTGATATAGGTATACTTAATAGTAAAGTAATTTTAATATATTTATTAATTATTTTATTAAATTTACTACTATCTTTTTTATGATAACTATTAGATAATTGGGTTAATAGTAAATTACTTATTGTAGTACCTATAATATTTAATGGTAATTCTATTAATCTATCAGCATAATATATTCATGAAACCGTTCCTTCTTGTAAGTATGAGATAATATTACTATTAATAATTTGTGATATCTGATACATTAACATACCTATAATTACTGGAAATATATTAATAAATATTTTTTTAATTCCTGGATGAAATAAATTTATTTTATTAAATTTTATTTTTAAAGGAGTATATTTCATATTGATTTTTTGATATATTAATTGTAATATTCCTCCGATAATAATTGATAAAGATAAACCATATATAGGTTTATTAAAATATTTTATGATAAATAAATTAAAAAATATTATAGTTATATTAAGTATTATTGGTATAAATGTTGGAAGTATAAATATATTTCATATGTTTAATATAGATGTTAGATAAGATGATAAAGATATTAATATAATGTAAGGGAAAGTTATTTGTAATATATTTACAGTTAAATTAAATTTATTTTTGTTTTTTATAAAACCTGGTGACAGTAATTTGACTATTTGAGGAGAAATATATATTCCTATTATTGTTATTATTAATAATATTAGTAGTAATATATAATATACAGTTGATATTAATTCATTAATTTTTTTTTTTGAATATTTTTGTTTATATTCACTTAATATAGGAATAAAAACATATGAAAATGCACCTTCTGCAAAAATTTTTCTTAACATATTAGGTAATTTAAATGCAGTATAAAAACAATCAGTTTCTATATTAATACCGAAAATGTTTGCAATAATTATATCTCTTAAAAAACCTATTGTTTTTGATAAAAAAGCTGATAAACTAATTTTTATTATATTTCATAACATATACTTTATTTAAAGTAAGAACTAATTTTTTAAAAGTTTTATTTTATAATTAATTTATTTTTATTTTTTTTTTGTAAATTTAAAATTTTTTTTTCTATGTGAAATAAAATGAATTTTAAGTTTGTTAATTTATGGAATGTGAGTTTTTTAAATAAACTTATTTTTTTAATAATACTTAATATTTTATATTTCATATTTTTTTTTATTTTTTTCTTTCTATAAATAGAAAGAATTATAGCTAATCATCCTTTAATTATTAAACTATTACTATCGCAATTAATATTTAATATATTTTTTTTTTTTTTAATTTTTATTCATATATTACTTTGACATTTATATATGATATATTTTTTTTTACGTATATTTTCTTTATTTAAAGGAAGATTTTTACCTAAATCCATTATATAAATTAATTTTTCTTCATTATTTCAGCATAAGTTTAGATCATTTATTAAAATATCTTTATTTGGTAAATTATTCATAATTATTTAATTTTTTTAATTATTTTTTTTAGTACATAAATAAAAGTATTTATATCTTTTTTTGAAGTATACATTGCTATTGAAATTCTACATACGCCTGGTATATTATATAATTTCATTAATGGTATACAACATTGATTACCAGTTCTTATAAAAATACCATATTGATCTAATAACATTCCTATATCATAACAATGTGAATTTTTTATATTAAATGATATTAAACTTGTTTTTTTTAAATTACCATATATTTTAATTTCTGGTATTGATTTTAATTTATTTAGTGTATAATTAATTATTTTTTTTTCATGTTTTACGATATTATTTATTCCTATATTATTAATATAATCAATAGCTTTACTTAATCCTATAATAGATTCTAAATTATAAGTACCTGTTTCAAATTTTCATGGTGAATTAACAAATTGTATATTTTTAATATTGTTTTTTTTAATATTAATATTAGCTATTATACCTCCTCCTAATTTATATGGATTTATATATTTCATTATATTTTTTCTACAATATATTATTCCTGTTCCAGTAGGAGCATACATTTTATGTCCTGAAAAAATATAAAAATCGCAATTTATTTTTTTAACATTTATATTTTTATGTATTATTGCTTGTGATCCATCTATTATAGTTATAATATTAAATTTTTTAGTGATTTTAATTATTTTTTTAATAGGGTTTTTTATTCCTAATACATTTGATATATGTGTAATAGTTAAAATTTTTGTATTTTTATCAATTAAATTTTTAAGATTATTTATATCTATATTACCTTTTTTATCGATATTAATAATTTTAAGTTTACATCCTATATTTTTAGTTAATATATATCATGGTATAAAATTAGCATGATGTTCAGTAATAGAAATTATAATATTATCTCTATAATTTAATTTTTTTTTACATATTGTATTTACTATTAAATTTATACCTTCTGTAGTATTTTGTGTAAAAATTATTTCTTCTGGTGATTTAGCATTAATAAATTTTGCTATTTTAATTCTTGTTTTTTCTATGTTATTTGAATTTTTATTACTTAATGTATATATACTTCTGTATACAGAAGAATAGTAATTTTTATAAATTTTACTTATTGCATTTATAACTATTTTAGGTTTTTGTGTTGTTGATGCATTATCTAAATAAACTATTTTATTACCATTTATTTTTTTTCTTAATATTGGAAAATCTAATTTAATTTTTTTAATTTCATAATTCATATATTTTATTTAAATATTTTATTATATATATAATATATTTTATTATATATATATTTTTTTTTAATTTTTTTTAATATTTTTTTAATAAAATTTAAAATTAGAATTTTTTTGATTTTATTTAAATTTATGTTTCTTGTTAATAGATAAAATATTATTTCTTTATTAAAATTATTTATTTTAACGCTATGTTTACATTTTACATTTTTATTTCATATTCCTATTTTAGGTGAACTATTTATTATTGATTTTTTATAAATATTTAAATTATTATTTATTATATTTGTTTTAGAATTAAAAGATTTTTTAAATATTTTAGTTCATGCATTAAAATTAATTATACCTTTTTCTATAGATATATTATTATGTTTAAGATAACTTTTTGCATTATTACTACAATGTAGTATATTTATTTTATATTTTAAAAAATTTCTTTTTATAGTGGAAATATTATTAATATTAAGATTAGTTTTTTTTTTTAATTTTATTGTACTAAAAAAAAATATTTTTTTAAAATTTATAAAAAAATTTTTTTTTTTTAATTTAGAATAAGAATGTAGTATTATATTATTTTTATAATTTAATATTGTTTTATCTTTTAAATTTATTAATCTAAAATAATTTAAATAAGTTTTTTTTTTTATAGATAAATTTAATATACAATTAAAATATTTATTATTACTTATATTTATATATTCTTCAATTATGTTTATATATGTATTTTTTTTTATTGATATGTTTATATTAAAATAATCTTTTTTTTTTTCTTTGATTAAAATTAGATGTATAGGAAATTTATTATAATTATTTTTAATATTTTTATTTAAAAAAATTTTTTTTTTAGATTTTATTGAAATTAATTTATTTATATTAATATTTTGGTATAAAATTTTTCTATTACCTAAAATAATAATTTTATTTGATTTAATATTTAATATTTTTTTATATATTTTTTTTAAAAAAAAATTTATTCTTTTTACCATATATTTTATTATAAATAATTATAAATTTTATTTTTATTTTTTAAAATATGTTGTATCCTTTTTTTTTTATTATTTTGATAATTTTTTTTTTACCTGAGGTAATTATTTTACCTTTTTTTAATATATGTACTTTATTAATTTTTAAATAATCAAATATTTTAAAATTATGAGTTATAATCAAAAATGATTTTTTTTTTTTTATAAAATTTTTAATTATTTTTATTATTTTTTTAATAGTATCTATATCTAATCCTGAATCAATTTCATCTAAAATAATTAATTTAGGTTTTAAAATCATCATTTGCAATATATCATTTTTTTTTTTCTCTCCCCCAGAAAAATTTTTATTTAATGATCTTAATAAAATTTTTTTGGATAAATTTATTTTTTTTAAATATTTTAAAATTTTTTTTTTAAATTCTATTAAGTTTATTTTTTTTTTTTTATAATATTGTTTTTTAGCATTGTAAGCTTGAAATAAGAAATATTGATTATTTAATCCTGGTATTTCTATATTTTTTTGAAAAGATATAAATAAACCTTCTTTAGCTCTTTTATCTATCGAAAATTTATTAATTTTTTTTTTTTTAAAATATATATCACCTTTTTTTATTTTATATTTTTTATTTCCTGCTAAAGTCATGGATAAACTACTTTTACCAGAACCATTAGGTCCTATTAATGCATGTATTTCACCATATTTAATTTTAATATTTATATTATTAAGAATATTTTTATTTTTTGTTTTTACATATAATTTTTTTATATTTAATATATACATATTTAAATTTTTATTTAAATGTATTTAATATTTGTTTTATTTCAGGAATGAATTCTATTGGTAATTTATTTAAAATATTTTGACAAAAACCATTAGTTATCATTAATAATGCATTATTTTTATTAATTCCTCTTTGTAATAGAAAAAGTATTTGATCTTTTTTAATATAAGAGGAAGTAGCTTCATGTTCTATATGAGATGATTTGTTATATGATTTTATATATGGTAGTGTAAATATAGAACATTTATTACCAATAATTAATGAATCACATTTAGTAAAATTTTTTGATTTCTTAGAATTTTTATTTATTTTAACTAAACTTCTATGAGTATTTTTACTTTTTTCTGTTGCTATACTTTTAGCTAAAATAAATGATTTTGTATTATTACCGATATGAATCATTTTAGTTCCTGTATCCGATTGTTGATTTAATTTAGTTAATGATATAGAGTAAAAATTACCGTTAGAATTATTTCCTAATAATATTGCGCTAGGATATTTTCATGTTATTGTAGAACCAATTTCTAATTGTATTCATGATATATTACTATTTTTTCCTTTACATAAAGCTCTTTTAGTAACGAAGTTAAATACTCCTCCTCCTTTATAGTTACCTGGAAATCAATTTTGTATAGTAGAATATTTTATTTTGGCATTTTTGTATAAAATTATTTCAACTACTGCTGCATGTAATTGATTCTTTTTTTTTATTGATGCTGAACATCCTTCAAAATAATTTAAATAACTATTTTTTTTTAGTATTATTAAAGTTCTTTCAAATTGTCCAATATTAGAATTTATTCTAAAGTAAGAAGATAAATTTATTGGACATTTTACATTTTTTGGAATATATATAAATGTTCCATCAGACAATACTGCTGTATTTAGTGTAGAAAAAAAATTGTCATTTATTGGTACTATTTTACAAAAATATTTTTTTACTAATTTTGGATATTTATGAATTGCTTCATTAAATGAACAAAATATTATGCCGAATTTTTTAAATAATTTTTTTTTATATGTTGTTTTAATTGAAACTGAATCAAATATAGCATCTATAGCTATATTTTTTTTTTTATTTATAGGTATTCCTAATTTATCAAAAGTTTTTTTTATTTTTTTTTTAGAGTGTTTATTTTTTCTAGGAGAAGAATAATATTTATATTTCTCATATTTAATTTTGTTATATTTAGCATTTAACCAATGAGGTTCTTTCATTTTTTTTCATATTTTATATGCTTTTAATCTTATTTTTAGTATTCATAATGGTTCTTTTTTTTTTTTTGATATTTGATATATTATTTTTTTATTTATTCCCTTTTTAAAAGAATCGTTTTTTATTTTTGTTATAAATCCTTGTTGATACATTTTAGTTTTTTTTTAAATAAAATCATTACATTCTAAATTATGTAATATTTTATATATGTTATTTAAAGTTATTTTTGCAATATTTATTAATGCTTCTTTAGTTAAAAATGCTTGGTGTCCAGTAACTAATACATTTTTATAAGATAAAAGTAAATTTAATTTATCATCTTTAATGATACTATTAGATTTGTTTTTAAAAAAATATTTTTTTTCATTTTCATAAACATCTATAGCTAATGAACCTATTTGTTTTTTTTTTATAGCATATATAATATGTTTAGTATTTATTAGTTCACCTCTACTAGTATTAATTAACATAACATTTTTTTTCATTTTTTTTATATTTTTTTTATTTATCATATAATGATTTTCTTTATTATATGGACAATGTAAACTAATAATATCTGATTTTTTATATATATTTTCTAATGAAGTATATTTAGCGCCAAATTTTAATATTTCATCAGATTTAACTATATCAAAAGCTAAAATTTTAGTATCAAAATTTTTTAATAATTTTATTACTATTTTACCTATTTTACCTGTACCAATTATACCAATAGTTTTATTTTTTAAATTAAAACCAACTAAATTATTTAATATAAAATTTTTATTTTTTGTATTTTGATAAGATAAATGTATTTTTCTATTTAATGTTAATATTAACCCTAATGTATATTCAGCTATAGATTCAGGTGAATATGATTTTACATTTATTATTTTAATGTTATTTTGTTTTGCTAGTTGTAAATTTATATTGTTGTATCCTGTACATCTAAGTGCTATTAATTTAACTCCAAATTTTTTTAATTTTAGAATTGTATTTTTTTTTGTTATATCATCATTAACAAATATACAAATGTATTTAAATCCTTTAACTTTATTTACTGTATATTCATTTAATTGTTTTTTAGTATAAGTTATTTTGAAATTATATTTTTTATTTATTTTATTAAAATATTTTATTTCGTATTTTTGAGAACTAAAGAATAGTATTTTATTCATTTTATTAATTTTAAAATTTACATTTTTAAAAGTTAGTAATATATTTATTATGTTATTATATATTTAATTCTATTTTTTTTCATTATTAATATAATTATATATTTAGGTAAATATTATGTTATCAATAGGTATTATTAAAGAAAGAAAAAAAAATGAAAATAGAGTATCTTTAGTACCTAAAGATATTTTAAATTTATTTAAAATAGGTTTTAAAAAAGTTAATGTAGAAAAAAGTGCTGGTTTATTATCTGGTTATAGTGATAATAATTATATTAAGTATGGTTCTATAATTAAAAATAAAAATGATATTTGAAATAGTAGTATAATTATATCAATTAATTTTCCTAAATTGAAATATTTATTTTTGTTGAAAAAAAAATCTATATTGATATGTTTAGATAATAATTTAAATTATATTAGTAATTTAGATATTTTAAAGAAGAAAAAAATTACTTTAATAATTTTAAATTATACACCTAGAATTTCTAGATTACAAACTATGGATGTATTAAGTTCTATTTCTTATGTTTCTGGTTATAGATCTGTTATTGAGTCTATATATGAATATAAAAATTTTATTAATAATCAAGTTTTTATTTCAGGTAGTATAAATCCTATTAATGTTTTAGTTATTGGTGCTGGTATTTTTGGATTATCTGCTGCTAGTTTATGTAAAAATATAGGTACTAATATATATGTTTATGATATTAATAAAAATGTTAAAGATGAAGTAATAAGTTTAGGAGCTAAATTTATAGATATAGGTAGTAATATTTTAAGTGATTATTTATTTAAAAAAATTAATAAATTTGATATTATTATTAATTCTATTATTTTTAAAAATAAAAATTTATCTTTAGTATGGAAAAAAAAAATATTAAATAATATAAAGTATGGTAGTGTAATAGTTAATTTAATAAATTTTAATATTAATAATGACATGTTTTATAAAGAAAAAAAAATATTAAAAATAAATAATATTAAAATTATTAATTGTAATGATTTTTCCAATTTAATGCCTAGATCAATTTCTAAATTATATAGTAATAATATGGTAAATATTTTGTCTTATATAGTAGATAAAGAAAAAAATATTTATTTAAATTTAAAAGATATTTTTTTAAAAAATGTATTAATTCTATATAATGGAATAGAAAATAAAAAAAAAAAAATATTAATTAAAAAAAAAATTAAAGTTTGTATATATAAGAATAATTTTTATTATTTAAATTTAATTTATAATTTTGTTAATATATTTATATTTTTTTTATTTTATTTTATATTGTTATATTTTTTATATCAAAGTTATTTTTTAATTTATTTAAATAATTTATTCATTTTTTTATTTTCATATTTTTTAGGTTATACTAGTATTAATAAAATTAAAGATTTTTTACATACTCCTTTGATGTCTTTAACTAATTCTATATCTAGTATAGTAATTATAGGTTGTTTATTACAAATTAATGAAAATAATAGTTTATTAAATGTTTTTTTTTCTTTAGTTACTTTAGGTTTAGTAAATATTAATATATTTTCTGGTTTTTTAATTACTAAACGTATGTTAAAAATTTTTTTTAATTAGGGATTTAAAATGTTGTTAAATATTAATTTGTTTTTTTTATTAAATTTTTTTTCTATATTTTTTTTAGTATTGAGTTTATTATTTTTTTCTCAAAAAGATAGATATTTATATAGTATATATTTTGGTTTTTTAGGAATATTTTTACCCATTATATATTATATTTTTAATATTAAAAATATGTTTTTGTTTTTATGTACTTTAATAATAATTTTATTTACTAGTCTAATAGGTTGAATAATTTCTTTAAAAGTTGATATTACACGTGTACCTGAATTAATTACTTTAATGCATAGTTTTATAGGATGGAATGCTATTATTATAGGATATAATAATATTTTTTTATATAAATTAAATTTAAACAAATTTTATTTACTAGAAATATTTTTTAGTAATTTTATTGGTACTATTACATTTGTAGGTTCTATTATTTCTTATTTTAAATTAACTAATATTAGTTTTTTAAATAAATTTTCTTTTAAAAAAAGAAATTTTTTTTTGAGTATTATTTTAATAATTTTTTTATTATATTTTTTTTTAACATATTCTGTACTTAAATATTTAATTTTTATATATTTTTTAATTTTTTTAGTTAGTTCTTATTTAATTTTTAATATATTAAGTAATTTAGATTCTTCTGATATACCTATAATTATTTCTATGTTAAATGCATATTCTGGTTTATCAGCTGTAATATCTGGTTTTATATTAAATAATAATTTATTAATTATAATAGGTTCTTTAGTTAGTTCATCTGGTTTTATATTATCTAAAAAAATGTGTTTATCAATGAATAAATCTATTTATCAAATTATTTTCGGAAAAATATTTGTAGATAATTCATATTATAAAGAAAAAATAACTAAGCAAAATATTAATAAATTAAATATTTTAGATGTTAAAAATAAAATAAGCATTTTTAAAGAAATTATTATAGTACCTGGTTATGGTATGGCTTTATCTAGATCTCAAAAATTAATTTATGATTTAATTAATATATTAATTAATAAGTATTTATTAAAAATAAAATTTATTATACATCCTATAGCAGGTAGATTACCTGGTCATATGAATTTATTGTTAGCTGAAGCTAATATAAATTATAAATATATATATTCTTTAGATAAAGTACATGATAATTTTATGAAAGATAAACTAGTATTAGTTATAGGTGCGAATGATATTATTAATCCTAGAGCTATATTAGATAAAAATTGTGTTTTATATGGTATGCCAATAGTAAAAGTATGAAAATCAAAGTTTGTTATAATTTTTAAGAAAAATATAAATTTATATAATACTGGTTTTTCTAAGGTTTATAACCCAATTTTCTTTAAAGAAAATGTTGGTATTTTATTTGGTGATGCTAAATTAAATTTAAAAAAAATATTAAATATTATTTAAATAGTAATTTAAGTAATTTTTTATAAATATATATTAATTCAAAATTTGAAATTTTATGTTTATTATTGCTTTTGATTTTGGGATGAAAAATATAGGAGTTGCTATAGGACAATTTTATACTAAAACTGCTAGTCCTATAATATCTTTAAATGCTAAAAAAGGAGTTCCTAATTGAATGGATATAAAGAAAATTATTGATATTTGATTAATTAAAAAAGCAGTTATAGGTTATCCATATAATTTAAATAATGATGGTAAATATAAATTGATTACTTATTATATAGATAAGTTTGCTTTTTGTTTAATGAATAAATTTAATTTAAAAATTTTTTTTTCTGATGAAAGATTTACTTCTTGTGCAGCTCGTAATTTTATGAATTCTAACTTAAATTTTTATAATTCTTTTTATTCTAGTTATAATATACATGCTATTTCTGCTGTATTTATTTTAGAAAGATGATTAAAATCTAATTTTTAATTTTATCTAATCTAAATTTATTAATTAAATTTAACATATCTCGTGGTAAATTAGAATTTATAATAATTTTATTTTTTTTTTTAGGATGTTTAAATTCTAATGAATATGCATGTAGAGCTTGTCTTTTAAAATTATCAATTTTTTTTTTTATTTTTTTAGAAATATTAATATTTTTAAAGATATTTTTTCTTGTGTATATTTTTTCTCCTATTATCGGATGTTTAATATAATTCATATGTACTCTAATTTGATGTGTTCTTCCTGTACCTAAATTTATTTTTAATAGTGTACAAAAAGAAAATTTTTCTATTATTTTAAAATATGTAATAGCTTTTTTACCATATTTATTTATAGACATAATTTTTCTTTGAAATTTATGTCTTAATATAGGTTTGTTAATATATCCATTAGATGCTAATTTACCTCATACTAAAGATATATATTTTCTTTTAATTTTTCTTTTTTTCATATAAAAAATTAATTTTTCATATGTTTTTATATTTTTAGCTATTATTAGTAAACCTGTAGTATTTTTATCTAATCTATGTATTATTCCACATCTAGGTACTTTTTTATATGTATCTGGATAATAATACATTAGAGTATTCATCAAAGTATTATTTATATTTCCAGATCCTGGATGTACAACTATATTATTTTCTTTATTAATTATCAATAGATCTATATCTTCATAAATTTTATGTAATTTTATATTTTTATTAGATTTATATATAATATTTTTATTAAATTTTTTAATTTTTATTAAATCACCTTTTTTAGTTTTTTTGTGTGGTTTTTTAATAATTCTATTATTTATAGAAACTTTATTATTTTTAATAATTTTTTGTATTTTATTTCTCGAAATATTTTTGATTTTTTTTTTTAAAATTATGTCTATTCTTTTATTTGATATTTTTTTATTAATTTTAAAAGATATATTTTTTTTAATCATTTTATAAAATTATTTTCCTATACAAAAATTTTTAAATATTTTACGAATAATTTTTTTTGAAGTAAATTTTTTTTTTCCTAATATTTCATTTAAAAATTTTTGACTATTAAATAAATTGAAATATATTATATCTAAATTAATATTTTTTTTATTAGTATTGTTTTTTAATATTTTATTAATATTTTTTATTTCTTTAAAAGTTTTTTTAATTAGATTTAAATGTCTTTGTTGTATTAAAAAAATATTTTCTTTATTTAAATTATTTATTTTGTTATTTATTTCAGATTTAATTTTATTAATTCCGTATTTTTTTTTTATGGATACATTTATAATTGTATATTTTTTTTTTTTTATAATTTTATATTTTTCTTTTGAAATATCTATTTTATTACGTATTAAATATAATATTCTGTTCTTTTTCTTTATTTTTTTATTAATTATTTTATTATATAGATTATAAATATTTTTTTCTGAAATATCAAATGCATTTTCTAAAAATAAAATTATTTTAGATTTATTAATTTTATTTCAAGTTTTTTTAATACCTATTTTTTCTATTTTATTATTAGTTTTATGTATTCCAGCAGTATCATTTATTTCAATATTGAAATTATTTATATTTATATATTCTTTAATTATATCTGTTGTTGTTCCTGGTATATTAGTTATTATAGATGATTTTTTATTAGTTAAGAAGTTCATTAAACTAGATTTTCCTACGTTTGGTTTACCAATTATGGTAATACTAATTTTATTATTTATAAATTTACTTTTATTAGATTTTTTATAAATTTTTTTAATTTTTTTATATATTAAATTATTTTTTTTTTTGATTTTTTTAATTTTTTTAAAATTAATTTCTTTTTCTGAAAAACTAATTTCTTTTTCTATTTTAAATAGAAAATTTTTAATTAAACTAATAATTTTTTTAATTTTTTTAGAAAAAGATCCTTTTAAAGATTTTATTGCTGAAAATATGGTATTTTCAGATTTTGCATATATTAAATTATTTATAGTTTCTGCTTGTACTAGATCTATTTTTTTATTTAAGAAAGCTCTTTCAGTAAATTCTCCTGCTTCAGCAAGTCTAGTATTTTTTATTTTTAAATTAATTATAGATTTTATAATTAATTCAATAATTTTTTGACCTCCATGACACTGAAGTTCTAAAACATCTTCTCCTGTAAATGAATACGGTGATTTATAATATACAGCAATACCAAAATCTATTATTTTACCTTTTTTGTTTTTAAATGATGTATATTTTGCTTGTCTTGATTTTAATTTTATATTTAAAATTTTCTTTGCTATTTTTTTAGTTTTTTTTCCTGATATTCTTATTATACCAATACCTCCATATCCAATTGGAGTTGATTGAGCTAATATAGTTTCATAAAAATTTTTTATCATGTTATTTAATATTATAATTATGGTATATATTTTTGTTGTATAAAAGTAATTAAATTATTTGTTGTATAATATATTAATATACCGCTAGGAAAATATATTGATAGTATTGTAAAAATTAATGGTGTAAGAAAAGTATTTTTATTGTGATTTTGTTTTTGTACTAACATCATTGATAAACCCATAATAATAGGTAAAATATAGTATTTATCATAAGTAGATAAATCTTTAATTCAAAATAAAAATTTTGAGTTTTTAAATTCTACTGATTGAGAAATAATATTATATATAGATATAAAAATAGGTATTTGTATTAAGATAATTATAAAACCTAATATAGGATTTATTTTATGTTTTTTATATAAATAAATAATTTTTTTATTTATTTTTTCTTTGTTATTTTTATATTTTATTTTTATTTTTTTAATTTTTGGTTGTATATTTTTAATTTTTGTAATTATTTGAGATTGTATTCTACTTAAAGGATAAGTTAATATTTTAAATATTATTGTTATAATAATTATGGAGTAACCAAAATTTTTTACTAATTTATTTATATAAATTAATAATTTTAAAATTGGTTTAGAAATAAACGTTAATTTTCCGTAATTTATATTTAAATCTAGATTTTTAGACAAATGATTTAATTTATTTATTAAATTAGGTCCTATTCATAATTTAAAATTAATTTTTTTATTTTGGTTTGGTTTTATATTAATATTATTAATATATTTAATTACTATTTTATTATTATTTTTTTTTATATATAAATTATTAATTGTATTATTTTTTTGAGGTATTAATATAGTTGAAAAGTATTTTTCATATATTGAAGTTCAATTTAAATTAGTTTGAAATATTTGAGAATTTTTTATTTCATTAATGGAATATTTATTAAATTTGTTATTTTTATTTAAAAATGAAATATTATTAAGATTTTTTTTAGAACTTTCTTTGTTTATTAATTTATTATATATTTTGTAATAAATAGTTTTGTTTGTTTTATTTTTAATTTTGAAATATATATTTCATTTATATGAATTTTTATTTAATATAATATATTTACTATATTCAATATTATTAATATTATTTTTTCATATTATTTTGATATATTTTTTATTAATGTAGATATTTTTTTTTTTAAAATCTATTTTTTTTTTTATATTATTATCTATTTTATAAATATTTATATTAATTAAATTATTTATTTTTTTTTTAATATTATTATCTTTATATTTTAATAACTTTATTTTATTTATATTACCGTTTAATTTATTTATTTTTGATATTAATACATTATTTTTTATATATACAAATTGATTTAAATAATTTATTTTAGCTTGTGTTAGTGTATTTAATATAATTATTATTAATACAATAATTTTATTTATGAAGTTCATTTTTTTATATTTAAAATTATAGTTTTATTTATAGTATTTTTTTCATATTTTTTTAAAAAAAAAAAAATATTTTTAATATTTAGTATATTTTTATTTATTATTAATAAATAATCTATGTTTTTTATTTTATATTGTTTTAATCTAAAAGTTTCATATATTATTCTTCTAATTTTGTTTCTTTTTACTGCAAGTTTTATATTTTTTTTTTTAATTATTATTCCTATTCTAGAGTAAGAAAATTTATTATGTTTATTTTTAATTATTAAATATTTAAATTTTTTTTTTTTATAAAAATAACCATTTAATTTTTTAAGTTTCATTTTTTTGGAAAAAAAAAATTTTTTATAAAGATATTTTTTTTCTACCTTTTTTTCTTTTGTTTGATATAATTTTTCTACCTTTTTTTGTTGACATTCTTTTTCTAAAACCATGAGTACGTTTTTTTTTAATTTTTGATGGTTGATATGTTCTTTTCATATTTTATATTAATATTTAAAATTTTTATTGTTTATGTATAATAATTATACTATTATATTAATTTATATTAAATGAGGTATGTATATTGTTACAAAAATTATGACAAAAATGTTTAGATAAATTAAAATCTTTTTTATCTAAAAAAAAATTTAATATGTGAATATTACCTTTACAAGTAATATTACGTAGTAATTCTATAGATATATATGCTCCTAATTACTTAGTTCTTAACTATGTTAAAATTAATTATTTAGAATATATTAATAATTTTTTTTTAAGTTTAAATATTGATTTAAATTCAATTAATTTTTTAATTGGTAGTGGATTAAATAAAAAAAATAAACAAAATATTTTATTAAATTTTGGTAATTGTATTTTATCTAAAAAATATGTATTTAATAATTTTATTTATAGTAAATCTAATTTATTAGCTTATCGTACTTCACTTAATTCATGTTTTTTTATTCCCAAAAAATGTAAATTATTATTTTTATATGGTTGTACTGGATTAGGTAAAACTCATTTAATTAATTCTATTGGTAATAAGATTAACGATATATATAAATATGATAAGAAAATAGTTTTTTTTGAAACAGAAAAATTTATTAGTAATATAAAAATTTATTCTTTTAAAAATAATATAGAAATTTTTAGAGGTTATTTAAAATCAGCTAATGTATTATTAATGGACAATATTCATCATTTAGAAAAAGATAAATTGTCACAAAAAGAATTTATATATATATTAGATTATTTTTTAAACAAAGAATGTATATTAGTTTTTACTTCATATAAAAATATTTATAATTTAAATTTATATAATAAAATTATTTCTAAAATTTCTTCTGGTTTAATAATTAAAATTAATAATATTGATTATAATATTAGATATAAATTTTTATATTTAAATTTTAAAAAAAATAATTTTTTTTTAAGTAATAAAAATATTATTTTTATATCTAAATTAAATATTTTAAATGTATACAAATTAAAAGGTATTTTAAAAATATTATTTATTTATAGAGACTATTTGAATTTATCTGATCGTATTAATATTGATTCTATAAAATATATGTTATATAATTATTTTGATTTAGATAAAAATTTTTTTTTAGTTTGTATTATACAAAATATAGTTTCTAATTATTTTAAAATTAGAATTGTTGATTTGTTATCTAAATTTCGTTATAAATATTTGATTTATCCTAGACAAATATCTATAGCTATTAGTAGAAAATTAACTAATTTTAGTTTATCTAAGTTAGGTTTTTTTTTTAAGGTAAATCATTCTACTATAATATATTCTTGTAAAAAAATTAATAAGTTGTGTATTATAAATAATTATATTAAATCTGAATTTAATAATTTAATTAAACTAGTTTTAATGTCTAAATATGAAATTTTTTATAAAAAAAAAAAAAATATTTAATATTTTAAGTAAATTAAATGCTCATGTTAGTGTTTCTAATAAAAATATTGTTTTAACTCATGTTTTAATAAAATTAGAAAATTCCATTTTAAGTTTTATAGTTACTGATTTAGATATAGAAATTAATTGTTATGTTAAATTAAGTAAAAAAAATATTTTTTCTAATGGTTGTTTTACTGTTAGTTTACATAATTTATATGAATTATTTCGTACTTATTCTGAAGATAATTTTATTTTTTTAAATTTGTATAAAAATAGGTTAAAAATAATTTATTTAAGAAGTACTTCTTTATTAAATATTTTACCAGTATCTCAATTTCCTATTCTAGATAAAAATTTTTCTTTTTATTATAAATTTTCTATTTTAAGTAATATATTAAAAAAAGTAATATTTTCTATATATTTTTCTATAGGTAATCAAGATATATATTATTATTTAAATGGTATGTTAATAGAGTACGATAGTAAAAACGGTTTTTTTTTTTTTGTTACTACAGATAGTTATCGTATTTCAATTTATAAGTTAATTTCTAAAAATTTTTCTTTATTAAATAAAAAAAAAGATTTTTCTTTAATTATTTCTCGTAAGTTAGTTATGGAATTATTTAAATTTTTAGATTTATTAGATAATGAACTAGTATATTTTGAAGTTAGTACTAATATAATAAAAATTTCTTTTAGCAAATATGTTATATATGCAAGTTTAATAAATGGTTCTTTTCCTGATTATAAAAATATTTTTTTATTTGTTAAAGATTATTTTTTTGTAGATTTAGATTTATTCTTATTTAAGAATGCTTTATTACGTTCTTATATTATAAGTAGTGATATATTAAATTATGTTAATTTAAATTTTAAAAAAAATTATCTTATATTATCATCTAATGATTCTAATAATAATGAAATAAAAGAAAAAATTTTTATTAACTATAATGGTGATAATATAAATATAAATTTGAATATCAGATTTATTTTAGATGTTTTAAATACTATTAAAAATAGTGATAAAATACGTATTTATTTTAAAGATAATAATTCTATTGTAAAAATTTTAAATATTAAAAATAAATTTGTTAATTATATGATTATGCCAATTCAATTATAAAATGAATATTTAATTTTAAATGAGTAAAAATATGTTATTTAGTTCTTACAATTCTTCTAGTATTAAAATTTTAAAAGGTTTAGAGGCAGTACGTAAACGTCCTGGTATGTATATTGGTGATACTAATGATGGAACTGGTTTACATCATATGGCTTTTGAAGTAATAGATAATTCTATAGATGAATGTTTAGCTGGTTTTTGTAAAAAAATTTTTGTTACTTTACATAAAGATAATTCTTTATCTGTTTTGGATGATGGTAGAGGTATACCAACTGATATACATAGTGATACAGGTATATCAAGTGCTGAATTAATTATGACAGTTTTACATTCTGGTAGTAAATTTGATAATAATTCTTATAAAATTTCTGGTGGTTTACATGGTGTAGGAATATCTGTAGTTAATGCTTTATCAAAAAAATTAGAATTAAAGATATATAGAGAAAATAAAATTTTTTATCAAATTTATAGATTTGGTATTCCTGATAAAAATATACGTATTATTGGTAGTACTGATTTAAATGGTACATATATACGTTTTTGGCCTGATGAAAATATTTTTTTAAATTTTAATAAATTTAAATTTAATATTTTTTCAAATAAATTAAATGAATTATCTTTTTTAAATCCTGGTT
This sequence comes from Candidatus Stammera capleta, assembly GCA_015140255.1. GTDB lineage: Bacteria > Pseudomonadota > Gammaproteobacteria > Enterobacterales > Enterobacteriaceae > Stammera > Stammera capleta_E. Next base: position 274,786 of record CP043993.1, read on the forward strand.
TATATATAAAATTAATTGATATTAAAAATAATTATTGTAATGAATTTATAAATTATGGTGGTATTAAATCTTTTTTATCTTTTTTAATAAAAAAAAAAAAAATACTTCATAAAAATATTTTTTATTTAAAAAAAAAAAAAAAAAATATATATATAGAATTAGCATTACAATGAGTAAATTCTATGAAAAATAAAATATTATGTTTTACTAATAATATATTTCAAAAAGATGGTGGAACTCATTTAATTGGTTTTAAATCTGGTATTACTCGTGGTATTAATGCTTATATAAATAAAAATATTTTAAATAGAAAAAATAAATTTAATATAATTGGTGAAGATATTAGAATAGGTTTATTTGGTATAGTTTCTATTAAGATGTATAATCCTAAATTTTCTTCACAAACTAAAGAAAAATTAATTTCTTCTGAAGTTAAATATATTATAGAATCATTGATAAATAAGTATTTGTTAGATTTTTTAATGAATTATTCTTATGATGCTAAATTAATTATTAATAAAATAATTAATTCTTATAAAATTAGGGAATCAATTAAAAAATCTAGAGAATTATTTAGAAAGAAAAATAATTTAGATTTTAATATTATAGCTAGTAAATTAGCAGATTGTCAGGAAAAAAAACCTTCTTTATCTGAAATTTTTTTAGTTGAAGGTGATTCTGCTGGAGGTTCTGCTAAACAAGGTAGAAATCGTATTAATCAAGCTGTTTTACCCTTAAAAGGTAAAATAATTAATGTTGAAAAAACTAGTTTAGATAAAATTTTATCCTCAAAAGAAATTAATATATTAGTTTCTGTTTTAGGATGTGGTATAGATGGTAAAAATTTTAATTTAGATAAATTAAGATATCATAGTATTATTATTATGACTGATGCTGATGTGGATGGAGCTCATATACGTACTTTATTATTAACATTTTTTTATAGATATATGCCTGATTTAATTAGAAATGGTTATTTATATATTGCTCGTCCTCCTTTATATAAAATTAAAAAAGGTAAAAAAGAATTATATATTAATAATGATGATGATCTTTTAAAATATAAAATTAAATTTTCTTTTAAAGATATTATTTTATATAAATATGATGGTTCAATTCTATTAAAAAATAAAAATTTAGTTCATTTATCTTATAAATATATTTATTTTTTAAGTTTTTTATCTAAATTAAAAAATAAATTTTCTCATATTATTTTAAATGAGATTTTATTTTTTAAAAAATTAATTATTTTAAATAAAATTAATATTGATTTATGATTGAATGATTTTATTATTTTCTTAAATAAAAAATTTAATTTAAAGGAAAAAATTTCTTTTAAATTTATTTTTGAGAATGATATTTCTTTTAAAATAAAATTTTATTTTTTAGATGAATTTAATACAAATATTTTATGTATAAATAGTTTTTTTTTAAGAGAAATGTATCATTTATTATTAAATTTAGGAAAAAAAATATTTTTTTTTAATGAAACTTATTATAAATATATTATTTGAAGTAATAAAAAAATATATTTTAATAATTTTGGTTTATTAATAAATTATCTCTTAAAAAAAAATAAAAGAAAGATAATAATTCAACGTTATAAAGGTTTAGGAGAAATGAATCCTATACAACTATGAGAAACAACAATGAATCCTAAAAAAAGACTATTGTCTAAAATAATTCTTAATAATGATGTAAAAGTTAATAAATTATTTAAAGTTTTAATGGGAGATAATATAAAATTAAGAAAAAAATTTATTAAAAGTAATTTTATTAATTATCTGGATATAAATTTTAAGTAACTCCTCCGACTGGATTCGAACCAGTGACATACGGATTAACAGTCCGGTGTTCTACCAACTGAACTACAGAGGAATATAGGGATAGTATAATTAAAATGTTTTAAAATGTCAAAAAATTTTATTTTAGTATATAATATATTTATATTTTGTATTTAATTAGTGGGGTGTCTGAGTGGTTTAAAGAGCACGTTTGGAAAATGTGTATACTTAATGTATCAAGGGTTCGAATCCCTTTCCCACTGTTTATGTAACTTAAATTTTAATTTGGATTGAGGTTATTTATGATAGTTATACGTTTAGCTCGTTATGGAAGAAAAAAATTTCCTTTTTACCATATAGTAGTAGCTGATAGACGTAGATTTCGTAATGCTAAATTTATTAAAAAATTAGGTTTTTATAATCCTTTTGATGTATTTATACCCTATAAAGGTGTATATATAGATATTAATAATATTAATTTATGAATTAAAAAAGGTGCTTATTTATCTAAAAGAGTTTTGAATTTATTTAATAAATATAAAAAAATTAATTTTATTAGTTAATTATTTTACTAATGTGATTTTAAAAATTTACTTATTAATTTAAATATGATTTTTAATATTATTACTTTGAATCCTGATTTTTTTATTTCTCCACTTAAAAGTGGTTTAATAAATAAAGGTATTAAAAAAAAAATTATTAATTTTAATTTTTGAAATTTAATGGATTTTAAAAATAAATCTAATATAGATGGTAAAATTTATGGTGGTGGTCCTGGTTTATTAATGCATCCTGAACCTTTATATTTAATAATTAAAAAAATACGTAGTTTATATAAAGAATCTTTTGTAATACATTTATCTCCTCAAGGTCAAATTATTAATTCTAATTTAATTAATCAATTATTATATTATGATTCTTTAATTTTTATATGTAGTCGTTATAGTGGTATAGATCAAAGAATTATTGATAATTATATAGATATGGAAATATCTATAGGAGACTTTATTTTAAGTTGTGGTGAAATATCTGTTTTAGTAATTATAGATCTTATAATAAGATATATACCAGGTATATTGAATAATATAGATTCTTGTAAGAATGATTCTTTTAATTTTAAAGGTTTATTAAGTTATCCTAATTATACTAGACCATGTAAATTTAATAATTTTCTTGTACCTGAAGTTCTTTTATCTGGTAATCATAAAAATATAAATTTATGAAGATTTAAACAATCTTTAATAAAAACTTTAATTTTAAAACCTTATTTGTTAGATAATTTATTCTTAGATAAGAATTTGTTGAAATTTTTTAAAAAATTTAAAAAATATTTAAAGTATTAATTTTGAGGATTTTATGAAAAATAAACTAATTGATTTTGTTGAAAAAAAATATTTTAAAAAGGATATACCTATATTAAAATCTGGATATTTAATAGAAATAAAATTGTGAATTATAGAAAGTTCTAAAAAAAGATTACAAACTTTTAAAGGAGTTATTATTTCTGTAAAAAATAAAGGTTTAAATTCTTCTTTTATATTAAGAAAATTATCTTATGGAGAAGGAGTAGAAAGATTATTTTTGATTCATTCACCACTTATATATTCTATATTAATAGTAAAAAAATTTTTTTTTAATAAATCTAAATTATATTTTTTACGTAAAAAGAAAAAAAATTTTTATGTTAAATAAAAAATATAGATTATTAGTTTGTGTGGAATATTGTGGTTATAATTATATTGGTTGACAAAAACAACTACATAGTAAATTAAGTATTCAAGAAATTATTGAAGAATGTTTATCTAAAATAGCTAAACATAAAATAAAAATTTTTTCTTCTAGTAGAACTGATTCTGGTGTAAATAGTTTAGGACAGATGTTTCATTTTGATACTTTTTGTTATAAAAAAGAAAAGGAATGATTATTAATTTCTAATTTTAATTTACCTCGTGATATAACTTTTAAATCAGTAAAATATGTCAAAAGTAATTTTCATGCTCGTTATAATGTTTATTCTAGAAGATATTTATATATTATTTTAAATTCTAATATTAGATCAAGTTTTTTAAATAATAGGGTTATGTATTATTTAGGTAAAATCAGTATTAGTTTAATGTTAAAAGCATCAAAATTTTTATTAGGTAAGCATAATTTTATTTCTTTTCAATCTTCTGGTTGTGAATCTAAAAATACTTATAAAAATATAATGCATTTAAATATTTTTAGAATAAATAGATATATTATTTTTGATATTAAAGCAGATTCTTTTTTGTATCGTATGATACGTAATATTATTAGTAATTTATTATTAATAGGTATGAGAAAATTTTCTGTAAATTGAATTAAATATGTTTTATCTATTAAAAAAAAAGGTTTTTCAAAAAATTTATTAGTTAAACCATATGGTTTATATTTATATAAAATAGAATTTTTTGATTTTTTTTAAATTGTTTTTTTATGAATTTAGTTTATTATTAAAATAATTATGAATTTTACTAAAATTATTTATATAACAAGTTATTTAATTATATTATTATCTATTTTAAATAGTTTTAAAAGAAATATTTTAAGAGAATTATTTTCTTTATTTTTTTTTTGTTTTTTTTATTTTTTTTTAAGTAAAGTTTTTTATTTTTATTTTAAAAAATATTTATTTATTTTTTTTAAGAAAAGAATTATTTTTTTAATATTTTTTTTATTTTTAATATTTATAATTTTTATTATAGAAAATTTTTTGTTTTTTTTAATAAAAAATTTTTTTTTAATTTTTATTGATTTTTTAAGTTTTTTTTTGAATATAATGTTAGGATTTATAAAAGGTATATTAATAATATATTTTTTAAGTTATTTATATAAAAATTTTTTTTTATAATTGCGGGAGTTGGATTTGAACCAACGACCTTCGGGTTATGAGCCCGACGAGCTACCACTGCTCTATCCCGCTAAATGTTTCTATATTATCATATATACATGTATATGTAAATTAATTTTTTTAATTTTTATTAATTTAATTTTTTTTTAAAAATTATATTTTATTAATATATATATTGTGTCTATTTAATTTTTTAATTTTTAAAAAAAAAATAAAATTATTTTAAATAATAGTTTGATAGTTTTATGAATGCATTTTATAATTAAAATATAGATATTAATATTTTGAATATTTTAAAGGTGTTTATATGAGTAAAATCGTAAAAGTATTAGGTAGAGAAGTATTAGATTCTCGTGGTTATCCTACAGTAGAAGCAGAAGTTCATTTAGAAGGTGGTTATTACGGTAGATCTATTGTACCATCTGGAGCATCTACAGGAATTAATGAAGCAGTAGAATTACGTGATAATGATAATAATCGTTTTTTTGGCAAGGGAGTATTGAAATCTATATTTATTATAAATAATATAATTTCTAAAGAGATACATGGTTTAGATTCTACAAATCAAAAATATATTGATCAATTAATGATTGATTTAGATGGTACAGATAATAAATCTAAATTAGGAGCTAACTCTATATTAGCTGTTTCTTTAGCTGTAGCTAAAGCTAGTTCTAAATCTTTAAATTTACCTTTATTTAATTATATTTCTCAATTAAATAAAAATAATAATTTATATATGCCTGTACCTATGATGAATGTAATAAATGGAGGTTGTCATGCTGATAATAATATAGATATTCAAGAATTTATGATTTTACCTGTTGGAGCTAAAAGTTTTAGACATGCATTAAGAATGTGTTCTGAAATATTTCATAATTTAGGTAAAATATTAAAATTAAATAATAAAAGAATTTCTATAGGTGATGAAGGTGGATATGCTCCAGATTTAAATTCAAACGAAGAAGCTCTTGTATTAATTAGTGACGCTGTAGATAAATCTGGTTATATTTTAGGTAAAGATATTTACATAGCCTTAGATTGTGCTGCTTCAGAATTTTATAAAGAAAATGAAAAAATATATTATTTTGAAAATAAAAAGTTTTCATTTTATGAATTTACAGATTTATTAAATGATTGAATAAATAAATATTCTATTTTATCTATAGAAGATCCATTAAGTGAATTAGATTGGGAAGGTTATGTATATTTAACTGGTATATTAGGAAAAAATGTTCAATTAGTAGGTGACGATTTATTTGTAACTAATGTAAAATTATTAAAAAAAGGTATTAATTTGAATGTTGTTAATTCTATTTTAATTAAACCTAACCAAATTGGTACATTATCTGAAACTTTTAAAGCTATAAATTTAGCTAAAAAAAATAATTATTCTTTTATTATTTCTCATCGTTCTGGTGAAACTGAAGATACTTTTATAGCTGATATTTCTGTTGGTGTTTCTTCTGGTCAAATTAAAACTGGTTCTATGAGTAGATCAGAAAGAATTGCTAAATATAATAGGTTAATACGTATTGAAGAAATATTAGGTTCAAATTTATATAGAGGTATTTCAGAATTTAATTTTTTTAAAAAATAATTTTAAATTTTATGAAATGAATTAAAAATAGAGTAATTAAAATTAAAAAATGAGACAAAGATTACTGTAGTATTTTTTTAAAAAATAATATATCCTCATTTTTAGGTGGTCAATTTACAAAATTAGCTTTTAAAAGTAATGATAAGTTTGATTATAGATATTATTCTTTTATAAACTCTAATAAAGATAAAAATTTAGAATTTTTTTTAAAAAAAATCAAAAATAGTTATTTTAGTAATTTATTATTTAATTTAATTCCAAATGACATTATTTATATATCTAAATATTCTTATGGAAATTTTATTATCAATAATATTAATAAAAAAAAAATTTTATGAATGTTAAGTATAGGAACATCTATATCTCCTTTATTATCTATTCTTAAAAGTAATTTAAGTTATATAAAAGAAAATTTTAAAAAAATATTTTTTTTATATGGTATAAAATATATGGATAAAATTTTTTATTTAAATGATTTATTATATTTAAAAAAAAAATATGGTTTTAATTATTTAAATTTATTTTTCTCTCTTAGCAGAGAGAAAAAAAAACTTAATGTGAAAAAATTTAATTTTATTAATGGTTATATAAATGATTTTTTTTTAATGAAATCTTTAGGTAAATATATTAATAATAATAATTATTATATGGTTTCTGGTAATTTTAAAATGGTAAATAATATATGTGATATTTTAAAAAATAATTTTTTAATTAAAAAAGAAAATATATCTATAGAAAAATATTAATAGCATTTATTTTCATTTAATTAGGAAAAAATTTTTTTTACCTTTATTAATTAAAGTGAAGGTATTAAAAAATTTATCTTTTTTTTTAATTTTATATTCTGTATTCATTATTATATTATAATTTATATATATAGATTTATTTATAATTAAATTATGTGCTTGTGTTTTAGAATTTGTTATTTTAGTAATTATTAATATTTCTTTAATACTTAGTATATTTTTAGATATACTAAATTTAGGTATATTTAATTTGAATATTTTATAAAAGTATTTTTTTTCTTTTTTTCATTTTTTTTTAAAAAAAAAATTTGATATAAATATTGCATTTTTTAATTCTTTTTTACCATGTACTATGGTAGTTATTTCTTTTGCTAAAATATTTTTAATTTTATATATATTTTTATTTTTTATAATATTATTAATATTATTAATTTTTAAAAAAGTTATTTGTTTTAATAAATTATTTACTTGATTATCTGATATATTTAATCAGAATTGATAAAATTTATAAGGGCTAGTTTTTTTAGGATTTAATCATAATGTATTACTTCCTGTTTTACTAAATTTAATACCATTTTTTCTAGTTATTAATGGTAAAGTTATTGCAAATGTTTCTTTTTTATGAACTTTTTTAATTAATTCTATTCCTGATATAATATTACCTCATTGATCTGATCCTCCTATCTGTATATTTACTTTAAATTTTTCATATAGATACAAAAAATCATATCCTTGTAATAAACAATATGATAGTTCTGTAAATGTAATACCTTTTTTTTTTGTTGTATTTCTTTTTTTTATAGCTTCTTTATTTAAAATTTGATTTATATTAAAATATTTACCTATTTTTTGAAAAAAAAATAATATTTTCATATTATTAAATCATTTTTTATTATTTAATATTAAAATATTTTTATTATTTCTAAAAAATAGATTAATTTGTAAAATAATTTTTTTAGTAAATTTATTTATATCTTTTATTGAATTTAGGGTTCTTTTTTTTTCTTTAAAACTAGGATCTCCTATAATTGAAGTTATTCCTCCTATCAAAATAATAATTTTATATCCATAATTTATAAATCTTTTTAGTGTTATTAAAGGTATTAAATGTCCTAAATGTAGGCTATCACTTGTAGGATCAAAACCACAATATACATATATTTTTTTTTTTTTTATTTTTTTAATAATTTTTTTTTTATTTGATATTTGAATAATTAGTTTTCTTTCTATTAATTCTTTTATAATATTTTTTATCATTTTAAAATTTTTAAAGTTTTAATTTATTATATGATACTATATAATAGTAGTATAGTATTAAATTTAAATTTATTTTGCGTTCTTAACTCAGAGGTAGAGTGCCATTTTGACGTGATGGAAGTCAGTGGTTCGATTCCACTAGAACGCATATTTAAGAAAATTATTATTTAAAGTGTAAATATATATGAAAAAAACTAAAATAGTTTGTACTATGGGTCCAAATATAAATAATGTAGATATGTTAACAAAATTAGTTTATTCTGGTATGGATGTTGCTAGATTAAATTTTTCTCATGGAGATCATAGTATTCATCAAAAATCTATATTAAATCTTAAAAAAGTTATGAAAATTACAGGTAAAATAATATCTATTATATTAGATACTAAAGGTCCTGAAATACGTACTTGTAAATTAGAGAATTCTAAAGAAGTTTATTTAAAAAATGGGCAGTTATTTAGTTTTATTTACGACAAAAAATTTATAGGAAATAAAAATATAGTAAGTATATCATATAAAGATTTTATTAAAGATCTTAGTATTGGTGATAATATTTTAGTTGATGATGGTTTGATTTCTATGGAAGTTATTAGTAAAACTGAATATAAGTTGATTTGTAGAGTTAAGAATAGTGGTTGGTTAGGTGAAAATAAAGGTATTAATTTACCTAATATTTCTATTAATTTACCTTTTTTATCTAAAAAAGATAAAAGTGACTTAATTTTTGGTTGTAAAAATAATGTTGATTTTGTAGCTGTGTCTTTTGTAAGAAATAGTTATGATGTTTTAGAAATAAGAAAATTTTTGGATATTAATGGAGGCAATAAAATACAGATTATTTCTAAAATAGAAAATAGAGAAGGATTAAGTAATTTTGATAAAATTTTAAATATGTCTGATGGAATTATGGTAGCCAGAGGAGATTTAGGTGTAGAAATACCTGTAGAAGATGTTATTTTTGCTCAAAAAATGATGATTAAAAAATGTAATTATGCTAGAAAAGTAGTAATTACGGCTACTCAAATGTTAGAATCAATGATTTATAATCCTAGACCTACTAGAGCTGAAGCAGGTGATGTAGCTAATGCTATATTAGATGGAACTGATGCTGTAATGTTATCTGCTGAAAGTGCTAAAGGTAAATATCCTATTGAATCAGTTAAAATTATGTCTACAATATGTAAACGTACTGATGATTCTATGGAATATAATTTTTCTAATTATAAAAAAGATAAACATTTACCTATTAGTGAAGCTATTTGTAGAAGTTCAGTAGATATTTCTAGAAAATTAAATTCTCCTTTAATTTTAGTTTTTACTAGAGCAGGTAAATCAGCTAAATTTATAAGAAAATATTTTCCGAAATCTTTAATTTTAGCTTTAACTAAAAATGAGTATGTAGCTAAACAATTAATTTTAAGTAAAGGAGTTATACCTATGGTAGTTAATTCTATTGATTCTACTGACGATTTTTATCGTATAGGAAAAGAATTATCCATTTCTACAGGATATGCTAAAGTTGGTGACATAGTGGTTATGATTTCAGGTGCTTTAGTTTGTTCTGGTACTAGTAATACTACATCTGTGCATGTTTTATAATTTTTATATTTTTTGCATATCTATAACTTTTTCATGTTTTTTAAGTCTAATTAATATTACTCCTTGTGTATTTCTTTTTAAAGTTTTAATTTCTTTTACATGTATGCGAATTATATTTCCTTTATTTGTCAAAATGAATATTTGATTATTATTTTTAATTTGTATTACTTTTATAACATTTCCATTTTTAAAATTATTTTTTATGTATTTTATACCTTTTATTGCTCTAGATTTAGTTAAAAATTCATTTAGTAATGTTGTTTTACCATAACCTTTTTTAGTTACTATAAGGATTTTTTTTTTATTTTTAGGTATTAATGAAGATATAATTTTATCTTTATTATTTAATTTAATTGCTTTTATTCCAGAAGATATTCTTCCGGTTTCTCTAATTAATTTTATTTTAAATCTTATTGCTTTTCCTAATTTAGTAAATAACATTATATCTTTATTTTTATATATTAAACTAACATTAATAATTTTATCTTTTTTTTTAAGATTTATTATATTAATTCCATTTTTTTTAAAATTATTTATTTTAATTTTTTTTATTAGTCCTTTATAAGTTACTATTATAAAATATTTATATTTTTTTTTATTTTTTATTAAACAAGTAATTTTTTCATTTTTTTTTAGTTTTATTAAATTATTTAATAATTGATTATTTATATTATTTTTCTTTAGTAATTTATATATTTTAATTTTAAAAAACCTTCCTTTATTAGAAAATAAAAATATAATGTCATGTGTATTACATATTAAACTTTTTTTAATAGTATCATTTGATTTAATTATATTTTTACCTTTTCCTCCTTTATGTTGAATATTATATTTATTTAATTTTTTATATAATAGGTAGTTAGATTTATTTATAAAGATTATTATTGATTCTTTTTTAATAAGATCTTTTGTTTTAATTTTTTTATATTTTTTACTTATTTTAGTTATTCTTTTATCACCATATTTTTTTTTTATATTAAGAAATTCTTTTTTTATAATATTTATTAATATATTTTTATTAATAAGAATATTTTTAAGAATATATTTTTTTTTAGTTAAATATTTATATTTTTTTTTAATTTTATTTTGTTCTATATGGGTTAATTTACTTAAATTTAATTTAAGTAATGAAGATATTTGTTCGTTACTTAATTTATATTTTTTTTTTTTAATTTTTAAAATTTTATTTATATTAAAATCTATTTTAGATAATTTTTTTTTAACTTCATTTATTTTTTTAGAATTTTTAATAATATTTATAATATTTTTTATATAAAAAGAACTTATTATTAATCCTTTTAGGATATGTATTTTTTTTTTAATTTTTTTAAGTTTAAAGATAGTTTTATTTTTTATAATTTTTTTTCTGTGTTTTATAAATATATAAAATATTTTTTTGAGATTAAATTTTTTTGCTATACCATCATGTATAGCTACCATATTTATGGTATAGCTTATTTCTAAATTAGTAAGATAGAAAAGTTTATTAATTAGAATTTTTCTTTTTGCATCTTTTTTTGTTTCTATTACTATTCTAATACCATCTTTATTAGATTCATCTCTAATATTATTTATTCCTTCTATTTTTTTATTTTTTATAAGTTCTACTATTTTTTCTATTATTTTAACTTTGTTAGATTGGTATGGTAATTCTTGTATAATAATTAATTTTTTATTATTTTTTTTATCTTTTTCAAAATTTATTTTGGATTTTATTTTTATTGTACCTTTACCAGTTTTATACGCTTTATATATTTCTTTATAATTTTCTATTATACCTCCAGTAGGAAAATCTGGTCCTTTAATATAATTCATTAATTTTTTGGTAGATATATTTTTATTTTTTATAAATTTTATACATGCATTTATTATTTCATTAATATTATGTGGTGGTATATTGGTAGCCATTCCTACTGCTATACCAGTGGATCCATTAATTAATATATTTGGTATTTTACTAGGTAGTATTTCTGGTATTATTTCAGTAGAATCATAATTTGGTAAAAAATTAACTGTATTTTTTTCTATATCTTTTAATAGTTCTGAAGTTATTCTTGACATTCTTATTTCTGTATATCTCATAGCTGCAGCAGGATCACCATCTATAGAACCAAAATTACCTTGTCCATCTATCAAAGGATATCTTAATGAAAAATTTTGTGCCATTCTAACTATAGATTCATATACTGCATTATCTCCGTGAGGATGGTATTTACCTATTACATCTCCTACTATTCTTGCAGATTTTTTATATGGTTTATAAAAATTATTTTTTAATATATACATTGCATATAATATTCTTCTGTGCACTGGTTTTAAACCATCTCTAATGTCAGGTAAAGCTCTATCTATTATTACAGACATAGCATAATCTAGATATGATTTTTTTAATTCTTTATCTATATTTATTATTTTTTGATCATAGTTTTTTTTTTTCATTAATTTTATTTATCTTAAAATAATTTACTTTAATAATTTAAATTTTTTAATACTGTTTATTAGTTATTTAAAAAAATTTTTTGATTAATTTAGTTAATTTAAATAATTTTTTAAATTATTACTAATTTTTTATATTAAACCCATATTTTTTAAATATGGGCTTATTTTTTTTTTTTTGATATTAAAATACCTAATATATATCCTATTGACATTGAGATTAGGACTGAAATTATAGGTTGTTTTTGTATTTTTTTAGATACTAATTGTATAGTTTCATATATTAGTTCTTTGTTTTTATTGTAATTTTGTTGTTCTTTATAGTTTTTTTCTTTATTATTATTAATATCTTTTTTATTTTTTTTTTCTATTTTTTCTTTATTATTCATATTTTTAATTTTGAAGTATTTGAAAATAATTACCTAGAATACTAATTAAGAAAATAAACATCATAATTGATAATGGATTAATTTTCTTTTTTAATAATCACATACAAGTTAATGTTAATAGTAACGGTATTAAACCAGGTATAAGTTGATCAAAAATATTTTGTATAGTAGTTATTTTAATAATATTACTTTGATATTCTTTTATTTTTGATACAACTACAGGTATATTAATTTTTGTTCATTTACTTACTAAGGCTCCCATAATGAATAATCCTAATATAGAAGATCCTTCAGTTAATTTTTTAAGTAAATTTTCATTTAATTCTTTAACAATATTTAGTCCTTTTTTATATCCATAGTGGATACCATAATATAATGTAGATAATCTAATTATATTAAATGATAAAAAAAATATTATCGGTCCTAGTATACTTCCATTAATTGATAAACTTGCTCCTAAGGCAGATAAAATTGGTCTTATTGTACCTCAAAATATAGGATCACCTATACCAGCTAATGGTCCCATTAAACCTATTTTAATACTGTTAATTACACTTTTATTTATTTTTGAATTATTAGCTTTTTTTTCTTCCATAGCTATGACTACTCCTAATATTGGAGCTACCATATATGGATGAGTATTAAAAAATTCTAAATGTCTTTGTACAGCTTTTTTTTTTTCTTTTTTATTATCATAATAGAGTTTATTAATTACTGGTATCATAGCATAACAAAACCCTAATGCTTGCATTCTTTCAAAATTTCATGATCCTTGTAATAAGGTACTACGTAAAAATACTTTATTTAAATCTGTGTTATTTATTTTTTTTTTATTCATTTATTTTTCCTAATCTAATTCATTTTCTTTAGTAATTTTTTTTTTATTATTTATATTATTATTTAATTCTTCAATATAATATTTAGGAGATAATTGTATATATAATATTGCTAAAATTATTGCTATAATACCTAAACCTACTAAATTAAATTTAGTAAATGCTGCTATTGTAAAACCTAAATAAAAAAAAGGCATTAGTGATTTAGTTTTCATCATATTTATTACCATAGCATAACCTACTACTACTATTATTCCTCCTGCAATATTTAAACCATTAGTTATCACTAATGGGATGGAATTTAGTGTTTTTTGTATTATTTCTGTTCCCATTGATAATAATATAATTAATGTAGGTATAGATGTTCTCATAGATTGTAATAATAATGCAAATATATGTATACATGATATTAAAAATAAATTTTGATTTTTTTTAATTGTTTTATCTGCTAAATGTTGTAATCCAATAGTTAAACTACGTACTAATATAGTAAGTATTTGTCCTGTAGCAGATAATGGTAAAGCAAGAGCTATTCCTGATCCAATATTTTGTTTACTAGATATTACTAAAATTGTTGATATTATTGAAGCTAAAGCAGTATCTGGTGATACAGCTGCTCCTATATTCATTCAACCTAAAGAAATTACTTCTAGTGTGCTACCTAACATAATTCCTGTTTTTAAGTCATTTAATATTCATCCTATTAAAGAACATGCTAAAATTGGTCTGTGTATTTGAAATTCATCTAATATAGATTCTGCTCCTATTAAACAACTAGCTAAAAATATTAATATAATTTGTGATAAAGTAATTTCCATTTTTTTCCTATTATTTTTTTTTGTTTATTATATTATCTAATATATCTATTAAATTCATTTTTTTATCATTAGGTACTTTTCTAATTTCTAATTCTATATTCATTTTGTGTAATTCATAAAATGATTTTATATCTTTTTTATCTACAGATATTGCGTCTGTAATTTGTTTTTTTCCTTTTTTATAAGACATTCCTCCTATATTTACAGAATTTATTTTTACTCCTTTTTTGATAATTCTAATTATATCTTTTGGATTTGTAAATAATAATAAAACTTTTTCTCCAAAATATTTTGGATTGTTATAGACTTTAACAAATTTTTTTATATTTACAACATGAGAATTAATATTTGGAGGAGAAACTTGTTTTAATAATTTAACTCTTATTTTATCTTTTGATATATCATCATTTATTACTATAATTCTAGATATTTTAAATTCTTTACTTCAACCTGTTGATACTTGACCATGTATCAATCTGTCATCTATTCTTACTAACATTAATTTCATGTATTTATAATTTATTTTTTTATTTTTTTTTTGAATATTATTATTTTTAATTTTTTTAATTTTTTTTATATTAGTAATACTTTTTTTACCTGTATTTAAAGCTATATGTATTAATTCATCAAATTTTTTATTTTCTTCTCTTGACATACATACTTCTAAAAGCATAGGTATATTTGTACCAGAAATAATATCACATTTAATTTTTTTATTATTTAATATTTTATTAGCTGCATTAAATGGACTTCCACCCATAATATCTACAAAAAATATTATTTTTTTATGTATATTATTTGTTTTTATAATTTTATTATATTTATTTATTAAATTATCTATATTTTCTCCAGGTAAAAATGATACTGTAAAAATATTTTTTTGTTTTCCTATGATTAATTCTATGGTTTTTAATATTTCTATACCTAAATTACCATGCATACATATTATTATTATAGTGTTCATTATTTTCTCCATTATTTTAAAGATTTTTATTTTTTGATTATTCTATTTAATATAGGGGTTAGTATTAACATTATTATTGATATTAACATACTATACAATCCTATTCTTAAAAAAAAATTTGAATATATATTAATTGATTGTAATGTATGTATGTTTTTATTAAATGTTATTAAATTAGCTATGTTACCTGATATTATAATAGATGTTGATGTTATTAAAAATCATACTCCTATAGTAAATCCAATTAATTTTTTTGGTACTAATTGTGTTATCATAGATAATCCTAATCCGGATATCATAAGTTCACCAATACTTTGAAATGCATAACTTAAAATTAATCATATTGGTGATATTAAACCTTTATTATTTGTATTTAAATATATACCGATAGGTAATATAATAAATGATATTGAACTAAGAAACATTCCTATTGTAAATTTATTTATAATTGATATTTGTTTTTTAAATTTTTTATATATATAAGATAATATAGGACTGAAAATTATTATTCAAAAAGGATTTAATGCTTGTAATTGTTCTGGAATAAAATTTATTCCAAATATTGTATGTTTTACATTTTTTTTAGCAAAAAAATTTAATGAAGTAGGTATTTGATTATATAATATAAAAAATATTGTTGCTTCTATTATTAGAATAGATGTTACTAATATTTTTTTTTTTTTTTTTTTATTTAATAGAAAAATTTTTTTAATAAATATTAATAAAGTTAAAAAAATTATTAATTTAGTAATTTTTTTAATAATATATTGTTTATTTAGTAGATTGAAAATCATTATTAAAATAATGATTAAAGTTACTGCAAGTATAGTAATATTTTTTTTTTTTATTTTTTTAAAATCTGGTTTTGAACCGTAATTTTTAATTTTTTTTTTAAATAGTATATATATTATTAAATTAATAATTAATCCTAATACAGGTAATATAAATGTTATTTGTCATCCAAATTTTTTAACTATTAATGGTGTTAATATTGTAGATAATAATGATCCTATATTAATAGACATATAATACATAGTAAAACCTGTATCAGGTGAAAGAGATTTTTTTTGATATATATCTGCTAGTAATGATGATATATTTGGTTTAAATAAGCAACTTCCTAATGATATTAGAGATATTCCTAAATATAATATGTTAATATTTTTATTTGATAAAAAAATGTTACTATAACCTATAAGTAATATTATTATTCCTATAAATAATGCTCTTTTGTATCCTATAATTTTATTACCTAATCAACTTCCTATTATTATCAATCCATAAGTTATAGCATTAAATGAAGTTAATATATTTACAGCTTCTTCTTCTATTAGTAATACTTTTTTGATTAAATATAGAATAATTATAGATTGTAAACTATAAAATCCAAAACGTTCTAATAATTCTATTATTAATATAATATAAACTGATTTGGGTTGTTTAAATATCATTTTTTTTTAAATAATTAATTTTTATTTATCATTATATGAATAATATCATTTTTTTTTATAATATATTTTTTACCTTTTATTTTAATTTTACCTTTTTTTTTAGAATTATTTCAACCTTTATATTTAATAAATTTTTTAAAATTTATTACTTGTGCTTTAATAAATTTTTTAACGAAATCACTATGTATTTGTTTAATACTTTTTAAAATTGTTTTTTTTTTTTTTGTTAGTCATAAAGATAATTTACTATTAGTAATAGTAAAGAAATTTATTAAATTTAATTTTTTTAAAATTAATTTATTAATTTTATATTTAATATATTTATTTTTTTTAAAATATTTTTTAATGTTTATTGTTAATATTTTAGGTTTATTTTCTATTTTATTAAGATATTTTTTTATTTTATATTTTTCTTTTTCATATTTTGATTTACCATCTATATTTATTATATAAATATTTTTTTTATTAGTTAATAAATTAATTTTTTTAATTAATTTATTTTTTTTTTTATTAACATTTGTTTGTGTTTCTAATATTTTTATATGTGAATTAATTTTTTTTATGTATTTTTTATTTTTTTCTTTATTTTTTTTTATTATATTTTCTAAAAGAATTAAATCAGATAATATTATTTCATTTTTTATTGTTTTAATATCATATATAGGATCTATTTTATTATTAATATTTATTATTTTGGGATTTTTAAATACTCTAATTATATGTATTAAAATATCTGTTTTTCTAATATCTTCTAAAAATTGATTTCCTAAACCTAAACCTTTGTGAGATCCTTTTATTAATCCAGCTATATCAAAATATTTTATTTTAGGTAAAATAATTTTTTTTATTTTTGTAATTTTTATTATTTTATTTATTTTTTTATTTTTTATATATGAATGACCTATGTTAGGTTTGATAGTACAAAAAGGAAAATTTTTGTTTTTAACATTTTGTTTTGTTATTAAATTAAATAAAGTTGATTTACCTATATTAGGTAATCCAATAATGCCACATTTTATAATCATTTATGTTATATTTTTTTATGTTAAATTAAGTTTTAATTTTGATTAAATTTTTATTTAAAATTAATTATATAAATTTTATTAATTTAAAATTTTTTAATTTTATTATATAATTATTTCGAATATTATTTAAATTATTTTATTATTAGTAATAATTTTTAAAAATATTAATTATTTAAAAATATAAAAATTTATTTTTATTAATTTTTTTTAAAATATTAATTTTATTTAAATATGAGTAATTATTTTCAAAAAGAAATTTTAAAATATATATTAATATTAGTTAAAAATATTTCTGGTTTATATATATATGAATTAATGGATTTTTTAGGTATATCTTATAGTAATAAATATATTATAGATAAAGGTTGAATTGGTCGAGTAATAGAAAATTATATAATAAAAAAAAAATTTAAAGGTAAAATATGTGATTTAAATTTTTTAAATTTAGAACTTAAAACAATTTCTTTAAATTATTTTAATATTCCTAATAATGAAGTATTATTAATGTCTTTTAAATTATGTAATTTTTTTAAAATTAATTTTATAAATTTATTTTTTAAAATTAAAAAAATTTTATGATTACCTATTATAGGAAAAAAAAACACTTTTTTTTTGTATAGAATTGTAGGTAATTATTTTATTACTATTTTAAATAAAAAAAATATGTGTATTTTATTTTATGAATTAGAAAATATTTTTAATTATATACTCGAAAAAAAAATTATTTTAAACAATTATCTAAGTAAAAATTTTAAAATACAATTTATTTTTTTAAATAAAAATAAAAAACATTTTTTTAATTTAAATAATTATTATGTTAGATTATATTTCAATAAAAATTTTTTAAAAAATATTCTTTTAAATAGATTATATTAATTTTTTTTTAATGTAGGAAAAAAAATTACTTCTTTAATAGAAAAATTATTAGTAATTAACATTACTAATCTATCTATACCTATTCCTACTCCTGATGTAGGAGGTAATCCATATTTTAAAGCGTGAATATATTTTTTATTTAGAAAATTTTTATTTTTATTTTCTTCTTTTAATTGTTGTGTAAATTTTTTTTTTTGTTTTTTATGATTATTAAGTTCTGAAAAACCATTTGCTATTTCCATTCCTCCTATGAATAATTCAAATCTTTCAGCAATATTTTTATTTTTTTTATTTTCTTTTGCTAAAGGAGATATATTTGAAGGATAATCAATAATAAATGTTGGTTGAATAAGTTTTTTTTCTACCTTATTTTGAAATATTTTAAATATAATTTTTTCTGTTGATATATTTAAAGTATTTATACCTATTTTTTTTGCTGCATATATAATTTTTTTTTTATTTTCTAAATCTTTTATAGATTTAAATAAATTAGTATATTTATATATAGATTTTTTAAGTGATATTTTTTTGTATGGTATTTTAAAATTAATTTTTTTTTTTTTAAATATAATATTTTTATTCTTTAAAAATAAAGAATTAATGATATATAAAAACATTTTTTCTATTAATTCTATCATATTTTTATAATTAGAATAAGCTTGATAAATTTCTATCATTGTAAATTCTGGATTATGTTTAGTTGATATTCCTTCGTTTCTAAAATTTCTGTTTAATTCAAATATTTTAGTAAATCCACCAATAATTAATTCTTTTAGATATAATTCTGGTGCAATACGTAAATACATTTTAGTATTTAATTTTTTATGATATGTATAAAATGGTTTAGCTGTAGCACCTCCTGGAATTAAATGTAACATAGGAGTTTCTACTTCTAAAAAATAATTTTTATTTAAAAATTTTCTTATTAAATAAATTATTTCAATTCTTTTTAAAAAAGTTTTTCTTGTTTTTGGATTTATTATTAAATCTAAATATCTTTTACGAAATTTTGACTCTTTGTTTTTTAATTTATGAAATTTATCTGGTAAATATTTATATATTTTATTAAGTATTTTTATTTCAGTACATTTTATTGTTAATTCTTTCGTATTAGTTTTAAATAATTTTCCTTTTACATAAATTATATTTCCAATTTTAATATCTTTAATAATTTTATTTTTTTTTTTTTTATATAGATATTTTTTATTAATTAATATTTGAATATTATTATATATATCTTGTATATTAATAAATATATTTTTTCCCATATCTCTTTTGGAAATTATTCTACCTGAAATTTTTTTATATATATTTTTTTTTTCAATTATTTGTTTAGTTTTTTTAGAATAACATTTTATTATATTATTAATGTCATCTAATTTATTTATATTCATTATTTTATTATATTTGTATGTATGATTCTATTTTAAATTTAATTTATGTTTAATTTAATTTAAAAAATTTTGTATTTGATTTAATTTTTTATTTTTTATTCATAAATTAATATAATATATAGATTTTTTTATAGATTTATATATTAATTTTTTTTGTTCTTTATTTGGTGAAGATAAAACAAATTTTTTTAAATTAATTTTTGTTTTTGGTCTTCCTATACCTATTCTAAGTTGGTAAAAATTGTCTTTTTTAAGATATTTAATTATATTTTTTATTCCATTATGTGTACTTTTTTTTCCTATATGATTTTTAATTTTTGTTTTTCCAGGTTTTAAATTTATTTCATCATGTACTATTAATATTTCTTTATTTTTAATTTTTTTTTTTTTTTTAATATTATATATATTTTTTCCACATAAATTTATATATGTTTTAGGAATGTATAAAAAAATATTTTTTTTTTTTATTTTTTTTTTATATATTTTATTGAATTTAATATTTTTTATATTTAAAAATTTTTTTATAAATCATACTCCTACATTATGTCTAGTATCAAATAATTTTTTGTTTATATTTCCTATACCTATAATAATTTTTATACACATTTGTTTATTATAAAATTTATTTAATTGATATTTTAAAATTTTAAACTTATATATTATAATATGTTTATAAATTTAAATTAAAGTTATTATTAATATTATATATTTTTTTTAAATATTTTATTTTAATATTATAATATTTATATTTTAATTTTACATAGAAATATTTAAATATTTGGTGATGCTATGGATGATAATTTTATTAAATATAAAATTAATAAAATTAGTAATAAATTAAATAAATTAAATAAAATTATAAATTTAAATTTTAATTATAAAAATAAAAAGTATTTGTATTTAATAAAAAAATATAAAAATTTATATAAAATTAAAGTTTGTTTTGATAATTGAATTAAATATAATAAAGAACTTAATTCAGCTAAATTATTAATTAATGATAGTGAATTAGGTTTATTAGCAAAAGATGAAGTTAAAAAATTAAATATTTTGGTATTAAATTATTATAAAAAATTAAAAGATTATTTAATAAACTTAAATAAAGATTCTAAAGATACTTTAAATGTATATTTAGAAATATATGCTGGAACAGGTGGTCATGAAGCTTCTTTATTTGTTGGCGATTTATTTAAGATGTATATAAAATATTGTGAATTGATGAATTGAAAAGTAGAATTAATTAATGTAAATAGCACTGATTTAAATGGTGGATATAAAGAAATAATTATGAAAATTATTGGTAAAAATGTTTATGGTAAATTAAAATTTGAATCTGGTGGTCATAGAGTTCAAAGAATACCTATAACTGAATCACAAGGTAGAGTACATACTTCTACATGTATAGTTGCAGTTATACCTGATATTCCTAGTAAAAATTTATTAGTAATTCGTAATGAAGATATTAAAATAGATACATTTAGATCATCTGGTGCTGGTGGTCAACATGTTAATACTACTGATTCTGCTGTACGTATTACTCATTTACCTACTAAAATAGTAGTTGAATGTCAACAAGAAAGATCTCAACATAAAAATAAATCTAAAGCTTTAGAAGTTTTAAAAGCTAGAATTTATTCTTATAAATTAGAAGAGAAAAATAAAAAGAAAATAAAAGAAAAGAAAAAGTTATTAGGTACTGGTTATAGAAATGATCGTAATCGTACTTATAATTTTACTCAAAATCGTGTTACTGATCACAGAATAAATTTAACTATTTATTCTTTAAATGAAATTTTAAATGGTAAATTAGATTTATTAATTAATCCTTTATTAGAAAAAATTAATAAAAATATATAAATGAATATTATTGAATGGTTTAATTATATTAATATTTATAAAAAATATACTTATATAAGTTATAGTGATATTTTAATAATTTTAGAATATATATTTAAAAAAAATATTTTATGAATTTTATCTAATTTAAATTTTAAAATTAATAATTTTAAGTTAAATATGTTAAATATTTTTTTAATTAAAAGATTACGTGGTGAACCAATATTTTATATTATTAATAAAGGTTTTTTTAGATATATATCTTATACTATATATCCTGATATATTTATACCTCGTTATGATACTGAAATAATGGTAAATTATGCTATAAATTTAATTAAAATAAATAATTTTTCAAATATATTAGATTTAGGTACAGGTTCAGGAGTAGTAGCTTTATCTATTGCTAAGTCTTGTATTTATTCTTTTGTTATAGGTATAGATATAAATATGTTATCTATCAATTTATCTAAATATAATGCTTTAAAATTGAATATTAAAAATGTTTTGTTTATTCAAAGTAATTGATTTTCAAATTTAAAAGGTAAAAAAAAATATTTTGATATTATAATTAGTAATCCTCCATATATTGATAAAAATAATATTTATTTTAGTAATTTTAGTGATTTACGTTTTGAATCTTATTTTTCTTTGTTTTCAAATTTTAATGGTATTAAAGATATTTTATTTTTAATAAAAAAATCTTATTATTTTTTAAAAGATAAAGGTTGATTAATTATAGAGCATTCTTCTAGTCATATAGATATAGTTAGATATCTATTTTCAAAAAAATATTATAATGTTTTTAGTTATAAAGATTATAATAATTTATATCGTTTTACAGTAGGTCAAAAAAATATTTTCTAAATTTTATTTAATACTTGTATACCTAATAATTTTAAACATATTTTAATTATTTTTGCTATTATTGCTATTAATTTTAATTTACTATTTTTTATTTCTATATTTTTAATTTTATTTATTCTATTTGTTTCATAAAAATTAGAAAATAATAATGTTATTTTATATAAATAATGACACATTATATGTGGATAACCTTTAGATGATAATATAATAATTTCTTCTAAGTTCATTATTTCTTTACAAATTTTAAATTCTGTGTTGTTTAATATTTTAAATTTATTAAATTGAATACTCTTTGTTATATTAGTATTATTTTTTTTTAATATAGATATTATTCTTGTATAGGCATATTGCATATATGGTCCAGTATTTTCTTTTAATGATAGCATTTTATTAATATCAAAAATATAATTTTTAATTCTATTTTTTGATAAATCATAATATTTTATAGCACTTATAGCTACTTTAAGTGATATTTCTTTAATTTTTTTTTTATTATATTTTTTTTTATTAGAAATAATTTTTTTTGTTACTGAAATAGTTTTTTTAATTATTTTTTTTAATTTTATATTTTTTCCTTTTCTTGTTTTAAATGGTTTACCTTTTTTATTTAATATTGTACCGAAATTATAATGTATTAGTTTAGTTTTTTTAGGAATATATTTAGCTTTTTTAACGATTGAAAATATTTGATTTAAATATAATTTTTGTCTTGAGTCTATTAAATATATAATTTTTTGTGCATTAAATTTTTTACATCTATATTTTATAGATGCTATATCAGTAGTACTATATAGATAACCACCATCTTTTTTTTTTATAACTATTGCATTTGTTTTTTTTTTGTTTTTTGTAAAAACTAATACAGTTTTATTTTTTTTTTTAGCTATTTTTTTTTTTAATAAGTCTTTTATAATATTAGGTAAAAATTTTTGATAAAAACTTTCTCCTATTATATTTTTTTTTTTAAGTTTTATATTTAATTTTTTATATATTTTTTGGTTTTCTCTAATTGTTAATTTTATAATTTTTTTTCATATTTTTATTACATTAGATTTTTTATTTTGTAATTTAACTACATATTTTCTTGAAATTTTTGCAAATTTTTTATTTTTAGAAAATTTTTTTTGTGCTTTTTGATAAATTTTTTCTATTGAAATGATATTATTTATTTTTTTATTTTTTTCATATTTTTTAATTCATGCTATTATCATACCGAATTGTGTACCTCAATCTCCTATATGATTTATTCTAATTATTTTGTTTCCTAAAAATTTTAATATATTTGCTATACTATCACCTAATATTGTAGACCTTAAATGTCCTATATGCATTTCTTTAGCAGCATTTGGTGATGAATAATCAATTACTATATTTTGTTTTTTTTTATTTTTTATTCCAAAATTTTTTATTTTTGTATATTTATTAATTATTTTTTCTATCTCTTTTTTATTAATAAAAATATTTATAAATCCTGGTTCAATAATATTAATTTTTTTAAATATTTTTTTTTTTTTAAATTTTTCTTCGATAATTTTAAATATATATTCTTTATTAATTTTTTGTTTTTTAATTATTTCTATAATTCCATTTATTTGATAATCACTAAATTTTTTATTTTGTTGTATTTTATAATCATATTTTTTATTTATTTTGATATATTTAAAGATTTTATTTAATTCTTTATAGATTTTTTTTTTAATGTTCATATTAATTTAAAATATTTTTGTCTTATATATTAAATGTTATATACTTATTATATAGTTAAATATTTAAATTAACATTTAAAGCAGATAAATAATTTATGCATAAAAGTTATTGTAGTTCTTTAGATATTAAAAATATTAATAAAAAGGTTAAATTATTTGGTTGAGTGAACAATATAAAAATTTTAAAGAATATTATTTTTATTGATTTACGTGATAAAACTGGTATTGTACAATGTTTTATAAAAAAAGATCAAAAAAAAATATGAAAATTAGCTATTTCTTTAACTATTGAATCTTGTATTAATGTTTATGGTAAAATTTTAAAAAAAAAAGTTTATAAATCAAATATAAATTTAATTGAAATTTTTATATATAAATTAATTATATATAATTATTCTTTTTCTTTACCTATAAATATTCATGCTGATAATTCTGAAAAAATTAGATTAAAATATAGATATTTAGATTTAAGAACTACTAAAATGTTTAATCTTATGAAGATGAGATCTAAAATTAAATATTTAGTACATAATTTTTTATATAAACATGATTTTCTAGATATAGAAACTCCTTTTTTATCTAAATCATTTCCTGAAGGTGCTCATGATTATGTAGTGCCTAGCAGAATATATAAGGGTATGCATTATTCTTTACCACAATCTCCTCAAATATTTAAACAATTATTAATGATTTCTGGTATAGATAAATATTATCAAATTGTAAGATGTTTTCGTGATGAAGATTTACGTTCTGATCGTCAACCTGAATTTACTCAAATTGATATAGAATTATCTTTTGCTGATTTTAAAGATATTAAATTATTAATAGAGAATATTTTAATTAATATTTTTAATTTTTTTAAAGGTATTAATTTATCTAAATGTTTTAGTTTAATAGATTATAAAGATTCTATTAATTTTTATGGTACTGACAAGCCTGATTTACGTAATCCTGTAAAATTTAATGTAAAGATTTCTAGTTTTTTAAAGCAATATTTTAAAAATTATTTAGATATACTTAGTATAGTTCTATCATATAGAAGTAGTGATGATATTGATAATTGTTATAGAAAATTATTTTCTTATTTAAAATTATATTTTAAATGTGATTTAATTTGTATTAAAATAATTAGTTTTAAAAAAGATAAATATATATATAAATTATATGGTAATACTTTATTTTTATGTGATGATTTAATACAAAATTTTATTTTAAAATATAAATTATGTGATAAAAATTTGATTTTTTTATTCTTTTTAAAGGAAAAAATATTACCTAATGATTTTAATAAAATTAGAAATTTTGTTTGTAATTTATTTTTTTTATTTAAAAAAAATGATTATCTTCCTGTTTGGATAATCAATTATCCAATGTTTTATTTTGATAAATATAATAATATAAAAACTTTTCATCATCCTTTTACTATGCCTTTAGATTACAACAATATAAATAATTATACTAATATTTTATCTAAAGCTTATGATTTAGTTATTAATGGTTATGAAGTTGGTAGTGGTTCAGTTAGAATACATGATTATAAAACACAATGTGAAATTTTTCGTATATTAGGTATTTCTTGTTCTCATAATAGTAGATATAATTTTTTTTTAGAGTCTTTAAAATATGGTGCTCCACCACATTTAGGTATAGCTATGGGTTTAGATCGTCTTGTAATGTTATTAAATAATATAGAAAATATTAAGGATGTTATAGCTTTTCCAAAAACTACATCTGGTTTATGTTTATTAACTAATTCTCCTGATTAAATTTTATTTAATTAATATTTATTATGGTTAAAAGAATTATAGGTATAGATCCTGGATCTTATTGTACAGGTTATGGAATAATAGAATTAAATAATTCTAAAGTTATTTATATTGATAGAGGTTGTATTAAGACTAAATCTAATGTATTTTTTGATAGATTAAAATTAATTTATTTGAATGTATTTAATATTTTAATTAATTTTAAACCTAAATATTTAGCAATAGAAAAAACATTTATTTGTAAAAAATATGTTTCTGTAATTCGTTTAAATCAAGTTATTGGAGCTATAATATTAGCTGCTTTAAATAATTTTATACCTATATTTGAATATTCTGTAAGTGAAATTAGAAAATCTGTAGTAAATAAAGGTAATGTTAGTAAGAAATTTATTAATAAAAATATATGTAAATTATTTAAAATAAATGAATTAAATTTTAATATTACTGATGCTTTAGCAACTGCTTTAACACATAGTAATTATTTAATTAATTAAATTAATTTTATTATATATAATTTTTTTTTTTTCTTGTATAATATTTAGAATTAGTTAATTATTTGCTAGTTTAAATTTTAAGTAAAATTAAGTTTTTTATAGAAAGGTAATATAATGTCTACAAGAGTTAAAGGTAGTGTAAAGTGGTTTAATGAATCAAAAGGTTTTGGTTTTATTACACCAGATAATGGTGATAAAGATGTTTTTGTACATTTTTCTGCAATTCAAAGTAGTGGTTTTAAAACTCTTACTGAAGGTCAATCTGTTGAATTTGAGATTACTGATGGAGCTAAAGGTCCTTCAGCTACTAATGTAGTACCTTTATAAGGTTATTTTAAAATTATTTATATTTGAAAAATATTTAAATAATTTTCATAATTTATTAGTATTTAAATGAATTATTTTAAATAATTCATTTATTACTAATAATTTTGTATCTACCTTTTATTTTTTTTTGATATATATATTTAGAAATAAATTTTATATATCTTTGTAT
>CP043994.1 GCA_015140255.1 Candidatus Stammera capleta
CACCAGCCAAACAACGCATAAACACCAGCCAAACAACGCATAAACACCAGCCAAAAAAAAATATAAATGTTCAAAAAAGCATTGATCTTTCAGAACATTCAAGCATTTATAAATTATCAGCATGTATTACATATATTTCATATATAACATGTATTCAAAAAAAAAAATGTTAATAACTTAAATAAGGAACATGAGGATCACTATTTTTAATTTTTAAACCGAAATTTAAAATAGATACATTGACTTGAGAATAAAAAAAACAAACATATTTTAATTTCTTGATAAATTCTATCTTAAAATTAGATAATCCTTTTTTAGTATCAGAATAATTAGAACCAAATTGTAATTTTAATTTATCTCAAGAAATAAAAATTCCTTTTTTATTATTTATTATTCTAGTTCTCCAAGTTAGTCATATATATATATCTATAGCTAATGGAGATCTCATAACTTTAATAACTCTCAAATCTATAGGTAAAGATGTACATTTAATTTCTTTATAAAATCTTTTAGATAATTTAATTTTATTCCTAAATTTTTTTTTACCTCAAGAAAAAAAACCATCATCTACTATTGTTAAATTACTAAATTTATGTATATTATTGTAATTGTAAGTTATAGAAATAGTAGAATGAAATAATCTTATCATTTGATTTCTAACTCTATTAATAGAACCATATCTTCCACCAGTAGGTGATAAACCTAATTTTTTAATAAATTCATTTTGATTTTTACCTAAATACAACTCAGAAGATTTATGTAATTTAACTTCCGTACATAATCAAATCATTATAATACGAGGTATCAATCCATAAGGTAAACCATATTCTGGATCAGCTATAATTTTTAAAGACATATTTCCATTACTTCTTTTAAAAAAAGTATTTTTAATATTTGAGTGAGGCATAGAAGTACATGCTAATATACTAGTAATATAACCAATCGATTTATTGCTAATAGCACTTACAGAATTAATATTTAATTTAGTTAAAATATTTTTATTAATTAATATAGTGTTTTTTTTTTTGTATTTCATATTTTAAAGTACTAACTTAGTATATTTTAAAAAAATATTGTAAAAAAATAAATTTTATATTATACTGAAAAAAGCTTGAAATAAATTTTAATAAAGTTAATATGTTAGATAAAAATAGATTAATATTTAAATATTTATTTAAATTAAGTATACAAAATTTACTTTCTATAAGTATAATAATAATTATAGTGTCTTCAATTTTACACATAAATTCATCAGTACTATTTTTATTAAATAGTATTAATAATATAATATATATATATTTATATGGAAATAAATTTCCTTCATATTTAATACCAAATATTATATTTATATCTCCAATTTTATATCTTTTTAAATTTCATAAATATGAATATATACTTAGTGGTTTTTTTTTTTACGGATTAATATTTCTAATATTAAGTTTTATAATAAAAAAATATGATTTTTTATGACTTAATTATTTCTTTCCTCCTACTATTATAGGATTACTTATAATAGTAATGAGTTTAGATTCATCAATATTCTTAATAAAAGAAATAGATACAAATAATCTAAAATCATTTTCAGTATTTTTATTTACATTCTTAACTACAATATTAAGTTCTATATTTTGAAATAAATTTATTTTTATACCTACATTTATAGGTTTAATATCTGGTTGTATTTTATCTTTATATTTAAATTTAGTTGATTTAACAAAATTATATAACGTACCATGATTAAATTTTCCAAAAATTTATTTTCTTCAATTTAATTGAAAGATACCTTTAATTATTTTTCCACTAATTTTTCTATCTTTAATAGAATATATAAGTTTCATAATTATTACAGAAAAAAATTGTTTCAAAAAAACAAAAAATAATAAAAATACATTATTTAAATCTATTTTGATAAATAGCACTTTAAATATGTTATTAACTTTTTTTGGATCTATACCTTCTATTTTTAATAATGAAAGTATTAAATTAATTCCAATTAAAAAAAAATTAGATAAAAAAAATATTAATAGTAATTTAATTATATATATAACATCATTAATTCTTATACTTTTATCTTTCATTGGTAAAGTACAAATGTTAATTGAGTTAATACCTATACAAGTTATTATAGGTATATCTTTATTAATATACGGAACAATATTATTTTCTGGAATTAAAATATTATGTTTCAATATAAATTGAAATAATTTTAAAGATATTTTATTAATATTTATAACTATAATATTTGGTATAAGTGGTTTTAAAATTACTTATAGAAATATTGAAATTAAAGGCTTAATATTAAGTATAATATTAAGTTTAATATTAAATTTATTATTTAAATTTATTAATTATGTAAAATTTAAATTTAATTAATATATTTTCCTATTGTATTTATCTTTTATACCTGATTTTCTAAAAAAGTATGTATTTATTTGATCACGTCATTCACATGCATTTATATATTGTTTTCTTAATTTACTTTTTACATTTAAAAATATATTTAGTGGTATTAATTTTTTAATTTCTTTTCATAAAAAAAATCATTTTGTAATTATATTTACAGATTTAAAATGAACATCGTATATATATTGAATAATAGTTTTTTTTTTTTTTTTTAGGTAAAAATTATATGGTAATTTATGAAAAAATAATAATAATTTTTCAGGACATTTATTAATATTATTAAATTTTAATCTATTTTTTCTAAAATATTGTCTTATATATTCTGTTCTTTTTTTTCCTAAACTATATCTATTAGCATAATGATAAATTCCATATTTAGAATATTCATTTCCATCTATATTGGGATGGTATTTATTATATGGATCATACATACCACCAATTCCTAAAGGTGAAGTATATCATTCATATATTTTTCAGCTATTAAACATGATTTTTCTAATGTTTTTAATTAAAAATTTATTTGATTTGAATGTAAGTTTAATTCATTCTTTTAATAAATTATTTAAATTAATATTTAAATTTCATGTCAATTTTCCATAACCATATAGATTAGATTGTGCTAATTCATTGTTAGTTCAGTTTAGTCTGTCACTTACATTAGATGTACCTGATATACCGTAATATTTCATATTATATATTTTACCTGAAACTAATTTTTTAATTTTTGATTTACTACCAGAACAGAAAGTATCAAAATTTAGTATATATTTTCATTTAGGTAATAATCAGCATATATCTATCTGTTGACCCGTATATTCTTGATTTATTTTTAATTCTAATATTTGAGATGTGTTTTTCATAGAACCTAATAAACTAGATACAGGTTCTAAAACTTGATTTATAGGACCATTATTTATCTGTAAAATTACATTATTTAATAATAAATTATCTAAACTATAAAATTTTTTATATATTAAACATGCTTTATCTATTTTTTTTGATCTTCAATTTTGTTTTTTATAAACTGAACATTTTAAAAATAAAATACCGTTAAATTTTTTTAATAAATTTGCTATTAAATTTGAATAATTTAATATTTTTTTTTTTTTCGTACATTTTTTAAAATTTATTACTAAACCTCCTAAATAAGGCATATAAGAATATATATTATCTATTTTTTTTTTTCATCATTTAATAACTTTTTTATTTAATGGACCTAAATTAGATAATTTACTTAAAATTGTATGACTTTTATAGTTTATTGCAATAAATATTTTAATATTATATTTTATATATATATTATATATTTCATATAATTGAATTAATCAATTTTTAGTAATTAAATATGTATCATTTAAATTAACATTATTACTATTTATACATAAAGAATTTATACCTATACTAGCTAGTAATCTAGCATAATATTTAATTCTTAATAGATTGTAATGAATTTTGTTATTAAAAAAAAATATAGAATTACCAGAATGATTTTTATTAATGTTTCCGTTTATATGGTCTAAATTATTAATCATTCTTATTTTTATATCTGGTTTTTTTCTGATATAAAAATTTTTATTTTTATTAAAAAAATTTAATTGTATTAGTTTTATTAAATTAAATAAACCGTATATAAAACCATTATTATTTTTTGAATTTATATGTAATTTACTATTTTTATAATTTAAAGAATATTCTTCATTTTTGAAAGAATCTTTATAACTAAAGATTAATTTAGCTTTTTTAATTTTTGTAAATTTACAAATATTTTTATTGATAAAAAATATTATTTCTTTTTTTAAAAAGAAATTATTATTTGGTATATATATTTTTTTTAAAAATTTTATTTTAGATATTTTTTTAAATCACTTATCATTTAAATTTGGTAATCAACATCTAGAATACATTTATTTATTTATTTAATTTTTTTTAAATAAACCCCAATATTTTGGGGTTTATATTTACTTTATATAAGAAGGACAAATGTTTCCTGTAACATTTTCATTCATTTTACCAGTAGATGTTACATTTTCCATTACAATATTAGATCCTTTTTTGATACTAACATTGTTAAATGTAACTTCTATATTATTACCTTTTAGACCACGGAAAATGAATTTACCTGGTGTAAGTACTTTTACATTACTAAAAGTAATATTTTTGTAGTAAGGAATTTTATTTCCTGATGCATTTTTTATATAAAACATATCTAGATATATAGGATATTGTACATCTTTTATACAAATATTTTTATATATTATTTGACTTACTAAACCACCTCTAGAAATATCACTTTTAATACGTAAACCACTAGTTGTACCATTCATAGATAAATTATCAACTAATATATCATTAACTTTTCCTGAAGTTTCACTACCTATAGACATACCATGTCCTTTACCAAAGACATTGTTAATTATAGATATGTGAGAAGAAGGACTATTAGAAGCTTTGATAGCTACATTGTCATCTCCAGTACTAATATAAGAACGAGTTATAGTAACATTTTGTGATGAACCTGGATCTATACCATCAGTGTTACGTGCATCAGCTGGAGTATTAATATTTATTCCCCAAGCTGTTAAACCGTTAACATTATTAGCAGCTACATGAAAATTAGGAGAATTTTTTAAAGATATTTTATATAAAATAAAATTATTTGAATTTCTTATTTCTATTAATCTAGGTACATTTTGTGATTTATTTAATTTTTTAGCTTCACTAGCTAAATTTCACCAAGTTTTATTGGAATTTTTTAATACTGAATTACCTTGTCCATCAATAATACCACTTCCATATATTCCACTATTAGAAGTATTTTTAACAGTTATAAAAGGTTTACATCCTCTTCCAGAATTATTTATTGTTCCACATGTATGATTACCATTATCATATAATGATGGATCTGGTATAGCTGATAATACTACTCCTTTATTAATTAATAATCC
The DNA here is from genome assembly GCA_015140255.1 of Candidatus Stammera capleta. Classification (GTDB taxonomy): domain Bacteria; phylum Pseudomonadota; class Gammaproteobacteria; order Enterobacterales; family Enterobacteriaceae; genus Stammera; species Stammera capleta_E. The sequence continues at coordinate 5,349 of CP043994.1, forward strand.
TCCGTTAGAAGGTATTGTTAAAGGACCAGAGTAAAAATGAAATTTTTTTTCGTCAGGTTGTAATGAAACAACTTTTTTAAGTTTAGAACAACGATCCATTTCATTTTGTATTGAACTTGTACTTATTTTGTCGTTAGCTTTTAATACACTACAACTATTAGGAATAGTTGGTTCTTTAACGTTACGTGTATCACCAGCAGACATAGCAAAATTTACGCTTAGTAAGCAACATATTATACAGCATAAGTTACTTAAATAATAGCGAATACTTTTTTTCATATAAAATCCTGCAATTAATTAATTATTATAAACAAACAAAAGTATGTTTTAATTTCTTCTTCCTTCTTTATAAAACTAATTTATTATATCATAAAAATTTTTTTTTATCATTTTTTTAATAAAAAATTTATATTTTATGAACGCATAAACACCAGCCAAACAACGCATAAACACCAGCCAAACAACGCATAAAC